>JBDSYO010000057.1:0-3758 GCA_039925625.1 Lapillicoccus sp.
CTCGAAGCTCGTGTAGGTCAGGCCGTAGCCGAAGGTGAGCTCCGGGAAGACGAGCGCGTTGAGGTAGCGCCCCAGCTTGCGGTCGTCGTCGCGGTTGACCCGGCGGCCCGTGGGCCGTTCGAGCGAGCTGGAAGGGATGTGACCGACGCTGCGGGGGAACGTCATCGGGAGTCGCCCGCTCGGCGAGGTCCTCCCGAGGAGCAGGTCGGCGACCGCAGGGCCCGCCTCGACCCCGGGGTGCCAGGCGACGACCACCGCACTGGCCAGCTCGAGTACCCGGCCGAGCTCCAACGGCCGTCCGGTGAACACGACGACGACGAGCGGCTTCCCGATCGCCGCCATCTCCTCGAGCACCTCCATCTGCCCTGCGGGCAGCTTGAGCGTGCTGATGCACCGGTCCTCACCCGATCGCGACCGGTGCTCGCCCACGAGGGCGACGGTGACGTCGCTGTCGCGCACCATCGAGACGCCCAGGTCGCTGAAGCGGCCGTCCGACACGATGAGGTCGGCCGCCGGGATGCGGTCCCGGAACGCGGTCGCCGGGGAGACGACGTCCTCGCCCTTGCCGTCGAGCACCCAGGTGCCGAGCAGCGCGTCACCCTCCTCCACGAATGGTCCGGCGAGATGGATGCGGCCGACGTTCTCGTGCAGCGGCAGGATCCCGTCGTTCTTGATGAGGACCATCGAGGCGGTGGCCGCCTCGCGGGCCAGGGCCCGAGCCGATCGGCCGGGCGCGCCGACGGAGTGGCCCTCCGGCGTGTAGGGCCGCTCGAAGACCCCGGCCCGCATCTTCATCCGCAGGACCCGGCGGACGGCGTCGTCGACCATCTCCAGCGGCACCTCGCCCGACTCCACGAGGTCGGGCAGGTAACGACCGTAGGACCCCGAGACCATGTCGAGGTCCAGCCCGGCGAGCATCGCCTGCCGCGCCGCGTCGCGAAGGTCCTCGGCGACCCCCTGCACGACGAGCTGGCCGACGCCGTTCCAGTCGGCGACGACGACGCCGTCGAAGCCCCACTCGTCCTTGAGCACCTCGCGCAGCAGGCGGCGGTGCGCGTGCATCGGCACGCCGTCGATGTCGTTGAAGGCAGCCATGACCGAGGCCACGCCATGCTCGACGGCGGCGCGGAACGGGCGCAGGTGCAGGTTGCGCAGCGTGTTCTCGCCGACCGTCACCGTGTCGTAGTCACGGCCCCCCTGCACCATGCCGTAGCCGCAGAAGTGCTTGGCGCAGGCCGCGATCGAGCCGGCCCGGCCGTGATGGTCCGCGTCGCCCTGGAACCCCTCGACCATGGCGGCGGCGAGGCGGCCGGCCAGCACCGGCGACTCGCCGAGCGACTCGGCGACCCGCCCCCAGCGCGGCTCCTCGGAGACGTCCATCATCGGGGCGAACGTCCACGCGACGCCGTCGTACGACGCCTCCTGGGCGGCGAGGTGGCAGCAGCGGCGGGCCAGGTCCTCGTCCCACGCCGCCGAGAGCCCGAGCGGGATGGGGAAGACGGTGCGGTGCCCGTGGATGACGTCACGGCCGAAGAGCACGGGGATGCCGAGCCGGGACTCGTCGACGGCGACCCGCTGGCACTCGTTGATGGCGGTGACCATGAGGCCCTCGTCCCGGACGTTGCCCCCCGTGGCGCCGCTGGCGTACAGGCTGGCCCCGACCCCGCCGCGCAGCAGCTGCTCGCGGTCGCGCACCGGCTGCACGTTGGCGCTCATGTGCAGCTGGCCGGCCTTCTCCACCAGCGTCATCTCCTCGAGCAGCAGGTCGACCCGCTTCTCGACGTCGAGCCTGGCGTCGAGCCAGATGCGGTCGGTGGCCTTGACTGTGCCCATCAGGAGACCTCCACGTCGATCCGGGCCGCCTCGGGTCCGAGGAGGTTGCGCAGCTCGTCAGCCTGCACGCTGAGTCCGCCTGTGCGGTACGGGTTATCGAGGCGTTGCGCGGCGAGCTCTTGCCCACCCACACTCACCCGGACGGGTCCGCACCCACCGGCACCCATGCGGTAGGCGACCTCGACCGCCCGCCCGAACAGGTGCACCGTGGCGGTCAGCCCGTCGAGCGCCGGTGGCAGCACGGGGTCGATCTCGACGATGTCGGCGCGCTCGCGGATCCCGAGCAGGCACTCGCGGACCAGTCGCAGGTAGAGCCCCGGGCCGGAGGAGTAGACGCGCCAGCCACCCTCGAGCGCGACGGTGCCGGCCCGCACCTGCCCGTAGTCGCGCCCGGCCGTCTCCCGGTCGTGGAACGCCGCGTCGGAGGAGGAGAAGTACGTCGTCGACTGCCGGAGGCGGGCCGAGCCGACCCGCTCGGGCATACCGACGGGGTTGACCCGAGCCAGCGCGGCCAGGAGCCCGGGCCCGTCGCCCATCCGGGCGAGCGCCTCGGCGTAGCGCAGGTGGGCGTGGGTGTACATGATGCCGATCTCGCGGCCGAAGAAGGTGCTGGCCTCGGCCCGCTGGAAGACCTCCATCGGTCCGCCGTGGTACGCCGCGGGCCGGTCGAACAGCCGTACGCCGTCCGGCCCGGTGAGGTGCGTGTGGATGAGCGCGAGGTGGTGGTGCGCCTCCTCGGGCGTCAGCAGGTCGGCGGACACGGCGTGGATCATCGGCAGCACCGAGTAGGTGAGGCCGGTGCGACGGTCCCGGGGGTGGATGAGGTGCTCCACGACGGCGCCGTGGTCGACCCGCCCGTAGCCCGCGAGGACGTCGTCCACCAGGAGGGACTCCCGCATCGCCGCCACGCCCTCGTCGGCGATCCGCCGGGCCCGACCGGCGACAGCGGCCCCCCGCGCGCCGGCCGAGGGCAGCGGCTCGAGGCCGGCAGCGAGGGTCCGGAGGGCATGGGCTTGCAGCGTCACCGTCCACGTCGAGCAGAGAGCGGCGGCCAGGGCCGGGTCGGCGGGCTGGAGGCTGTCGTTCCAGTCGCCGTGCCCGTAGGCGGGGAGGGTCGTCCCCGGGATCCGCGACGCTTCGACGAGGTCGAGCGCCCGCTCCAGGTGGTCGAGCAGGGAGCGCGGCTCCGTGGCGTGGCCGTCCGCCACCATCGGTTCCGCCTGGGCGAGCAGGGTGTCGTCGCCAGTGACGACGAGGTAGTCGCCGATGGCCAGGAGCGGCCAGTAGACGACGTCGCCGTGCGCGTCCGAGACCTGCCACGACCGGTGCCGGGCGTAGAAGTCGAAGGCCTGCGGCCAGTCGCCGCGCGCGTGCTGGGCGCGCAGGAGGCGGACGACGACGTCGCGGAGCGCCTCGTGCTCGCCGAACGCCACGAGCAGCCCCACCGGGCCCTGGCTGACGTCGCGGGTACCCCACCCGCCGCCGGTGTACTGCTCCAGACCGCGCGGCGAGAGGTAGTGCACCAGGGCGTCGTGGGCGAACCACGGCAGCACCGCGTCGAGCCGGGCGACCTCGAGGCCCACCGGGTCGGCCGCGGCCGGCGTTCCGGCCGGCAGCCGCAGCCGCAGCCGCTCCCCGACCTCGGTCCAGAACGGTGCGGTCTCCGAGGCCTGGACGGCGGGAGCCGGCGCATCGGCCCCGACCTCGTCCGGCACGAGCCGCGGGCGCAACGTCAGCGACCAGCGGGACACGGGGTCGGTCGCGAGGGTGACCCACGGTAGGTCGCGCGACCGGCCGTCGGCGAAGAGCGGCTCGTCGCGCGCCAGCCGGGTGTCGGCGGTGCCGGTCCACGACAGGGCCACCGTGGCGCCCGGGTACGTCTGCTCGCGGGCGCTCCCTGCGGGAGGGGTGAGCACGACACCGTC
>JBDSYO010000058.1:0-3659 GCA_039925625.1 Lapillicoccus sp.
ACCGAGCGGCCCGCAGCATCACCCGAGGACGGCCGGCCCCGGGCAGGAGCCACGCTCCGACGAGGAGCAGACCGATGGTCAGGGCCGCGCTGCCGTCCTGGACGACCCGCATGAGCGGCAGACCCCAGCGCACGGCGGGTCCGACGTCGGACAGCCCCTCGACCACGGGGACCGCGGCGCCGCCGACCACGACGGCCACGAGACAGGCCGCCAGGCTGACGCCGAGGGTCAGGAGGGCGGGACCGCGGGCCGGAGCGGGAACCGCCGCCGGCGGCGCCGCGCTCCCCGGTGCTCGGGAGGTGGCCACCGCATCAGCGTAGATACAGTGCGGTATGCCTCAGCACCCGGCGCCGCCGACCGACCTCTCGGGTTTGGTGGACGCCTACGAGCAGACCGCCCGCGCGGTCATCGACCTCGGCCAGACCCTGTCCGCCCGCGACTTCGAGCGCCCCACCGAGTGTCCGGGGTGGAACGTCAAGGACCAGTTCAGCCACATCGCCGGCCTGGAGGGCTGGCTCGACGGCGCGAAGCCACCGCGCCTCGACCTCGGTGACCTCACCGACCTGCCCCACGTGAAGAACGAGCAGGGCGAGTTCATCGAGCTGTTCGTACAGGAGCGGCGGGCCCGCGAGGGCGCCGACATCGTCGGCGAGATGGAGGACATCCTCCAGAGCCGCCTGGCCATGCTCCGCGACGCCGAGCTCACCGAGGACACCGCGGTGCGCGGACCCTTCGGGCGCACCACCGCGATGAAGATGCTCACCCTGCGCACCATCGACATCTGGGTGCACGAGCAGGACATCCGCACGGCCACCGGCCGCCCCGGTGACCTCGACACCGCGGCCGCCGCGATGTTCACGCGTGCGGTCATCGACGTGTTCCCGCGGATCGTCGCCCACGACGCCAAGGTGCCGGTCGGCCACGCGGTCATCCTCGACGTGAGCGGCCCGGTCGTCGCCCGGGCCGGTGCGCGCGTCGTGCTCGACGCCGACCGCAAGATGTGGGGCGAGGAGCTGTTCACCGGCGAGTCGCACGGTGAGGACACCGCCAGCGCGCCCACCGAGACGACGTCGATCAACCTGTCCACCGACGCGCTCACCCGCCGGGCAGCGGGCCGACGCAGCGTCGACGACCTCGTGTATGCCGTGAACGGCGACGAGGACGTCGCCCGCGACGTCCTGGACCACCTCGTCATCACGCACTGACCCGCGCCCCCCGATACTGCGGGGGGACGGGGCGTCTTCGGCAGCGGAATCAGGTTGTTTGCGGCATGCAACTTCTCGTGTCATAGTTGCGTGGTTCACGCAACCATCACGCACTCGTCACGTCCCGAAGGGCTCGCCATGACCACCACACCCACGGATTCCAGCTCCGTCGGGCGGAAGCCGGTCCAGCCCGAGACGGCCCAGGCGATCTCGCAGACCATGGTGCGCGTCATCAAGATCATGAGCGCCATGAAACACCACGCGCCCCGGGAGCACCCCGCCGTCGACCCCTCGCACTACCCGCTGCTGTTCTGCGTCTCGGGTGAGCCCCGGCGGGTGTCGGCGGTCGCTGACAGCATCCACTCCGACGTCTCGACGGTGAGCCGTCAGGTCACCCACCTCGTGCAGCACGGCCTCCTGGAGAAGATCGGCGACCCCGACGACGGTCGGGCGCAGCTGCTCTCCCTCAGCCCGTCCGGCCGCACCGTCATCGAGAAGCTCGTCCAGCGCCGCGGCTCCTGGTTCGAGCAGCTCCTCTCCACGTGGACGGACGAGGAGGCCTGTGACTTCGAGCGCTACCTGTCCCGGTTCGGCGACGACGTCGAGACCGTCAAGGCCCAGCTCGTCGCCCAGGCCGGGGCTCCCCCGGCCCCCGCCCCTGTACCGCCCCCACCCCCGGCGCCCGTCGCCTCACGCCCCGACGCCGACGACCACTTCCTCCGCACCCTCAGCCGAACGAACCAGGAGCTCTCCCGTGAGCGCTGACCTTGCCTCAGACACCACGACCCCGCCAGGCGGCCCGGTCGCCACCGGCCCCAACGGGGCCCCCCAGCTCACCCACCGACAGATCCTCACGATCCTCGGCGGCCTGATGATGGGCATGTTCCTCGCCGCCCTCGACCAGACCATCGTGGCGTCGTCGATCCGCACCATCGCCGACGACCTGCACGGTCTGTCGGCCCAGGCCTGGGTGACGACCGCCTACCTCATCACCTCGACGATCGTCACGCCGCTCTACGGCAAGCTCTCCGACATCTACGGGCGCAAGCAGTTCTTCATCCTGGCGATCACGATCTTCACCATCGGCTCGGCGATGTGCTCGTTCGCCACGTCGATCGGCACCCTCGCCGCGTTCCGCGCCGTGCAGGGTCTCGGGGCCGGCGGCCTGTTCGCCCTCGCGCTCGCGATCATCGGCGACATCGTCCCGCCCCGGGAGCGCGCCAAGTACCAGGGCTACTTCCTCGCCGTGTTCGGCACCTCGAGCGTCCTCGGCCCGGTCATCGGCGGTTTCTTCGCCGGACAGAGCACGATCCTCGGCATCACCGGCTGGCGCTGGGTGTTCCTGGTCAACGTCCCGATCGCCGTCGCAGCCCTGTTCGTCGTCTCGGCCACGCTGCACCTGCACCACGTGCGTCGCGACCACCGCATCGACTGGTGGGGTGCCGTCACCCTCACCGTGGGCCTCGTCCCGCTGCTCATCGTCGCGGAGCAGGGACGCGAGTGGGGCTGGGGGTCGGGGGGGTCGCTACTGTGCTTCGGCATCGGCATCATCGGCCTGGCTGCGTTCTTCGTCATCGAGCGGGCCATGGGTGAGGAAGCCCTCATGCCGCTGCGGATCTTCCAGATCCGCACGGTGGGCGTCTCGTCCATCGCCTCGGTCTTCATCGGCATGGGCATGTTCGGCGGCCTGGCCGCTTTGCCGCTCTACCTGCAGATCGTCAAGGGTGCGTCCCCGACGCAGGCCGGCCTGCTGCTCCTGCCGCTCACGCTGGGCATCATGTTCGGCTCGATCCTGTCGGGCCAGCTGATCTCCCGGACCGGCCGCTACCGTCAGTACCCCATCATCGGCACCTTCCTGCTGGCCGCGTCGATGTGGGCCTTCCACTACGTCGGCGCCGACACCGACACCTGGAAGACGATGGTCATCATGGTCTTCTTCGGGGTGGGCCTGGGCTTCAACTTCCAGCCGCTGACCCTGGCCGTGCAGAACGCCGTCAGCCCCCGCGACATCGGGGTGGCAACGTCGTCGGCGACCTTCACCCGCCAGATCGGCGGCACGCTCGGCACGGCGGTGTTCCTCTCCATCCTCTTCTCCAAGGCCGCTGAGAACATCCCCGCGTCCTACTCCGCCGCTCGTCAGACCCCCGAGTTCCTGGCCGCGCTGCAGAACCCGCAGGGGGACGCCGCCGCCAACGCCTCGTTCATCGCCAGCATCAAGAGCGCGGCCACCGACGGGGGCGCGTCGTTCAGCAGCGCGCTCAGCGACTCCTCGTTCGTGCAGAAGATCGACCCGCGGCTGGCGCACCCCTACCTCGAGGGCTTCTCCAGCTCGATGCAGGCCGTGTTCTTCGTCGCGACGTTCATCCTCATCATCGCGTTCGCCGTGTCGTGGTTCCTGCCTCACGTGGAGCTGCGCAGCGGTTCGGCCTACAACGAGAGGGGCGCGGCGGAGGC
>JBDSYO010000059.1:0-8596 GCA_039925625.1 Lapillicoccus sp.
TGGGCAAGGGCACCAACGGGTCGCAGTTCTTCATCACCGTGGGCCCGACCCCGCACCTCAACGGCAAGCACACGATCTTCGGCGAGGTGGCCGACGCACCGTCCCGCGAGGTCGTCGACAAGATCGCGGCCGTCCGCACCGACCGTCAGGACAAGCCCCTCGAGGACGTCGTCATCGAGCGCGTGACCATCGACAAGGACGCGTAACCCCCGACCACCCGCACCACCGGAGCCCCGCGGGAACCTCCTCCCGCGGGGCCGACGTTCAGACGAGACGATGAGCGACTCCACGGCATACCCGGCCCCATCGGCCCCGGCCGACATCCCGGTGTGCCCGCGGCACCCCGACCGGGAGTCCCACGTGCGCTGTCAGCGCTGTAGCCGCCCGGTCTGCCCCGAATGCCAGCGGCCCGCGGCGGTCGGGGTGCAGTGCGTCGACTGCGTACGTGACGCGGCCCGGTCGGTGCCGGCGCGGCGTACCCAGTTCGGCGGTCTCGTCAGCGCCGGGCGCACCGGCCGGGTGACCTTCGGCCTCATCGGCCTCAACGTGGTGATCTGGCTGCTCGAGTACGTGCAGCCCTCGATCGTGCGGTCCTTCTCGCTCGTGCCGTATGCCGCATGGGAGGAGCCGTGGCGCATCGTCACCAGCGCCTTCCTGCACTCGCCGTCGTCGATCTTCCACATCTTGTTCAACATGTTCGCGCTGTGGCAGCTCGGGCCCTACCTCGAGAGTCTGCTCGGGCGGCTGCGGTTCGCCCTGCTCTACCTGGTCAGCGCCGTAGGCGGGTCGGCCGGCGTGATCCTCATGGCGGCGGCCCCGCCCGCCGGCACCTCGCCGTCGGTCGCCACGGCGGTGGCCCAGGGCTGGTTCACCCAGGTCGTCGGCGCCTCCGGCGCGGTCTTCGGCCTCTTCGGGGCCCTGCTCGTGCTCAACCGGCATCTCGGACGCTCGACGGCCGGCATCGGCGTGATCCTGCTCATCAACGCCGTCATCGGCTTCACCGTGCCGGGCATCGCCTGGCAGGCCCACGTGGGCGGGTTCGTCGCCGGCCTCGCGGGTGCGGGAGTGCTCACCGCCCTGAACAAGCCCGCCCTGCGCCGGTTCGCGCTGGCCGGCCTCACGGGGGTCCTCGTCGTCTCGGTGGCCCTCATCGTCGGCAAGTACCTGACCGTCGCGCCCTTCTACCGCTGACGGCGTCCACACCCCCCGACCGTCGAGCCCCGCCGTCCACAGGCGGCCCGAACGGCTAGCGGGACGGTCGGCAGGGTCGGAGGCTGTCGACCCATGGACGATGCGCTCCGACCACGGCTGTCCGCCACCGGGGTCCTCACGACACGCCAGGCCGCCGATCTCGGCGTGGACCACCACCGCCTGGCCCGCCATGTGCGCGAGGGCGAGCTGGTGCGGGTGCGAGCGGGGGTCTACGTCGACGGCGAACGACACCGCCGCGCCGACCCGCTGGCCCGCGACCTCCTCGAGGTCCGGGCGATGCTGACCGCCTGCGGGGTGGGGTACGCCGCGGCCCATCTCAGCGCGGTCGCCGTCCATGGGCTCCCGGTGCTCGAGCGCGACCTCGGCCCGGTCGAGCTGGCCGGCGTCGAGACCGGCACGGCGCGCCGGGACGGGCGCCTGCGCATCCATCCCCCGGTCCCGGCCCGGCTGGTGACCGAGCACGACGAGGTCGCGGTGGTCCGGGCCCCGTCGGCGGTGCTCGAGGCGGAGGCTACGACCGGGCTGCGGGCGGGGCTCGTGGCCGCCGACGCGGGGCTGCACCGGCGAGCGTTCACGCCCGCCGACCTGGAGGTCGCGCTCGTCGAGACCCCGCTGGGGCGCGGCCGGCGGACAGCGGTGCAGGTCGTGCGGCTGGCCGACGCTCGCAGCGAGTCGCCCGGGGAGACGTGGACCCGGCTGCTGTTCCACCAGCTGGGAGTGGCGCCGATGGAGCTGCAAGCCGTGATCCACGACGAGGACGGGCGGTTCGTGGCTCGCGTTGACCTTCTGGACCGCGCCCACCGACTCGTCGTCGAGTTCGACGGGGCGTTGAAGTACGCCGGGGGTGGCACGGGCCAGGCGGCGCTGGTGGCGGAGAAGCGGCGCGAGGACGCGATCCGGCGGCTCGGCTACCGCGTTCTGCGGCTCGTGTGGGCGGACCTGCTGGACCCGGCCCGGTTGCTGCGGCTGGTCCGTACCGCCCAGCAGGGGTGTCTTACACCGGTGTAGTTCATCCCCAGGGTGGGGACAACCCTGTGGACAACCTCATCATGAGGCCATGACGAACGAGATCCCCGCTTGACCCATCGCATGCGGTGGGTCTAACGGGGAACACGCCGTCGAACGGGGATCTGGTGGGTGGACGGGGGATCAGCGCCAGCGCATCGCCATACCGAAGCCGGTCAGCAGCAGGACGAACCCGGCCACCAGGTTGCCGTAGCCGAACTTGCCGATCGGCCACGCGCCCTGGGTGACGTAGAAGACGACGATCCAGATGAGGCCGAGCAGCAGCAGCGTGACGAACACGGGGGCCCACCACTCGGGGTTCGGCTTCGGCGCGGCGGAGCGGGCGGGCGGGGTGTAGTGGCCTGACCGCTTGTCGCGACCTCGGGACTCGGGCACCGGTGGGGCTCCTTCTGGACGTCGGCCTGGGCTGGGGCCGTGTGGCTTAGCGTAGTTGCACCACGACCGGGCCAAGCCGTCGTGCTGGGGACGAGCGACCACGAGGAGGGGCGGATGCCGCGGAGCCGGGCTCGAGGCGGGGCCTGGGCGCTCGTCGTCCCGCTCGTCGCCGGACTGGCCGGCATCCTCTTCGCCACGAGCTTCGTCACCGCCCACGGCACCGAGCTGCGCACGGTCGGCCGCGACCTGCCCGGCCTCATCACCGACCAGAACCGCGACGTGGCGACCAAGGCCGAGCAGGTGAAACAGCTGCAGGCCGAGGTCGACCGCCTCGCGGCCGCGGCCGCCCCCGGTGACGCCACGGCCAAGACGCTGCGGGCCCAGGCCGCCGCCCTGGCCCCCCTCGTCGGCACCCAGCCGGTGTCGGGGCCGGCCGTGACCGTGTCGCTCGACGACGCCCACCGCAGTGCGGCCAGCCTGCCGAAGCCCTACGGGCCCGACGACATCGTCGTGCACCAGCAGGACGTCCAGGGCGTCGTCAACGCGCTCTGGGCGGGCGGGGCCGAGGCCATGATGATCCAGGACCAGCGGGTCATCTCGACCTCCGCCGTGCAGTGCGTGGGCAACACCCTGCTGCTCCAGGGCCGGGTCTACTCCCCGCCCTACGTCATCACGGCGATCGGCGACGCGGACCGCCTGCGCGCCTCCCTCGACCGCGACCCCTCGGTGCAGATCTACCGCGAGTGGGTCGACGCGGTCGGCCTCGGCTGGGACGTCCGCCAGGCCGACGCCGTGGAGCTCCCGGCCTACACGGGCACCATCGCCCTCGACGCAGCGACCGGCGGATGAGCGCGGGCGGCATCGTCCGCGGCACGGTCGGCGTCGTCGGTGAGCTCGCGGTCACCGCCGGTGTCGTCATCGTCCTCTTCGTCGTCTGGCAGCTCGGCTACGACGGGGTCGTCCAGGGCCGGGCCCAGTCCGGCGTCGTGGCGGGGCTGGAGCAGCGCTTCGGTGCGGCCACGCCGGCCGCCCCCCAGGCCGGGGCGACACCCGCCGCACCCACCGCGCCGCCCATGGCCACCGAGGCTCAGCCCGCCCCCGGTATCGCCTTCGCGATCCTGCGGGTGCCGCGGCTCGGCGGACCCACCTGGTCGAAGCCGGTGCTCCAGGGCACCGGGCTCGACGTGCTCGCCCAGGGCCTGGGCCACTACCCGAGCACCGCGCTGCCGGGCCAGGTCGGCAACGTCGCGGTCGCCGGCCACCGGGCCGGCCACGGCAACCCCCTCATCGACATCGACGCCATCCGGGAGGGCGACGTCATGGTGCTCGAGACCCAGGTGGCCTACTACGTCTACCGCGTCACCGGGCACGAGATCGTGCCGCCCACCCACGTGCAGGTCCTCGAACCGGTGCCCGACCAGCCCGGCGTGGCCGCCACGACCGCCCAGCTCACCCTGACCTCCTGCGACCCCCGCTACGGCTCGACCAACCGCTACATCGTCTTCTCGCGCCTCGAGCGGACGCTCCCCCGCGCCCAGGGCCTGCCGGCCGGGCTCCTCGACGACCCCGCAGGAGCCTGAGATGTATGCCGCTCTCTGGCGCCTCCTGCCCGGGGGCCGCGGCGCCAAGGCCCTGCAGATGCTCGTCCTGGGCGCGGCCGTCGTCGCCGTGCTCTTCCTCTGGGTGTTCCCGGCCGTGACGCCTCATCTACCCTTCGAGAACGTCACCATCGACGCACCCCCACCCACCGGAGCCCCCTCGTGACCGCGCCCAGCCAGCCGAGCCAGCCGAGCCAGCCGAGTACGCGCATCCTCGTCGTCGACAACTACGACAGCTTCGTCTTCACCATCGTCGGCTACCTCGAGCAGCTCGGCGCCGAGTGCGAAGTCGTGCGCAACGACGTCATCGGCCCGGGCGACGCCGCCGACTTCGACGGCGTGCTCGTCTCCCCGGGCCCCGGCACGCCCGAGGAGGCCGGCGTGAGCATGGCGATGATCGAGGCGTGTGCGGAGCGGGCCCAGCCCATGCTCGGCGTATGCCTGGGGCACCAGGCGCTGGGGGTCGTCATGGGCGCCACGGTGGGCCGAGCCCCCGAGCTGCTCCACGGCAAGACCTCGCTCGTGCACCACGACGGAACCGGGGTACTCGCCGGGCTCCCGTCGCCGTTCCGGGCCACCCGCTACCACTCGCTGACCATCGACCCCGCGACCCGCCCCGAGACGCTCGTCGTCAACGGGCATACCGACACCGGCATCATCATGGCCGTGCGGCACGCCGACCTCCCCCTGCACGGGGTGCAGTTCCACCCCGAGAGCGTGCTGACGCAGGGCGGGCACCGGCTGCTGGCGGGGTGGCTGGCCCTCTGTGGCGCGCCCGACGCGGTGGCGCGGTCGGCCGGGCTCAGCCCCCTCGTGCACGGCCTGGCGGTGCCGGTCTCCTGACCTCCAGGGGCGCGACCACTAGGGCCGCGCCGTGGTGCTCGACGTGGACGACAGCGTGGTCGTGCTCGTCGGCGGCGTCGTGGGTGGGGTCGTCGTGCTCGTCGGCGGCAGGGTGGGCCGCGTCGTCGTGCTCGTCGGTGGGGCGGTCACCGTGACGGTCGTCGTCGACGGGGGCGCGGTGGGCCGGCGCGCGACCTTGAGGGTCACCTTGGTGCCGGCGTCGACGACGGAGCTCGGCGCGGGCGACTGGTCGAGGACGGTGCCCTCCAGGGCGCTTGCGTCGTCGACCGGCTGCAGCTCGGATGTCAGGCCCGCCTTCTGCAGGGTGTCCTGGGCGACCGAGTAGTTCTTCGTGCGCACGTCGGGCACGGGCACCTTCCCCGTCGCCACCCGCAGCGTGACCGTGGTCGAGAACGACGTCACCGTCGTCGCCGGCGGGTCGGTGCCCACCACCTTGCCCGCCGGCTGCGCGGGGTCGTCGACCTGCTGGATGGTGCCCACGCTGAACCCCGCCTGCTGCAACGTCGTCGTCGCGGCGTCCTGCGCCAGACCCGCGACGTTGGGGATCGCGGCGGCGTCGGGCCCCGTCGACACGTCGAGGCCGACCGACGACCCGAGCGTGACCTGGGTGTTCTCGACCGGGTTCTGGGCCATGACCTGACCCTTGACGACGGTGCTGCTCGGCTTGTTCTGCACCGTCGCGGTGAGCTGCTTCGCCCCGAGCGCGGCCCGGGCGGCGGCCTCGGTGAGGCCGGTCAGCCGCGGCACGGCCACCAGCTGGGCGGCCGGGGCCTGCCGGGAGAACAGCGAGAGCCCGCCCCAGACGGCCCCGGCCAGCACCGCGAGCACGGCGAGGGTGACCAGGGCGTAGACCCAGCCGGGCCGGCGCCGCTTCTCCGGCTCGGCGTAGCGCGGGTCCCGGGGGTCTCTGGGGTCATTCGGGTCACGGTCGAAGGGCACCAGCTCCGGACGGCGCGGACCGAGCATCCGGGTCGACTCGTCGTCGACGAGCTCGCCCGCGCCGCCGGCCGCCGCGCCCGCCAGACCGGCCGTCCCCGCCGCTGCGGCGGACACCGCCCGCCCCTCGCGGGCCGCCTCGAGGTCGTTCCGGAACTCCGTCGCGCTCTGGTAGCGCTGCTCGCGGTCCTTGACCAGTGCGTGGAGCGTGATGGCGTCGTAGGCCGGGGGGACGTCGTGGTTGAAGCTCGACGGCGGCTGGGGTGGCTCCCCGACGTGCTGGTACGCCACGGAGACCGGCGACTCGCCGAGGAACGGCGGTCGCCCGGTGAGCAGCTCGAAGAGCAGGCAGCCGGTGGAGTAGAGGTCGGAGCGGGCGTCGACCTGCAGGCCCTGCGCCTGCTCGGGCGAGAGGTACTGCGCGGTGCCGATGACCGCCTGGGTCTGGGTCATCGTCGCCGAGGTGTCGGCGACGGCGCGGGCGATGCCGAAGTCCATGACCTTCACGGCCCCGGTGCGCGTGATCATGACGTTGGCGGGCTTGATGTCGCGGTGGACGATCCCCATGCGGTGGCTGTAGGCGAGCGCGGACAGCACGCCCTCGACGATGGTGGCCGCCTCCGCCGGGGCGATGACGTGCTCGCGCACCACCTTGGCACGCAGCGTCTCGCCGTCGACGAACTCCATGACGATGTAGGGCAGGGGCACGGTCGCGCCGCCCGACTCGGTCGAGGACTCCTCACCCGAGTCGTAGATCGCGACGACCTCGGGGTTGCTCAGGCCCCCGGCCGCCTGGGCCTCGCGGCGGAACCGGGTCAGGAAGTTGGCGTCGCGGGCCAGGTCGGAGCGCAGCAGCTTGATCGCGACGTCGCGGTCCAGCCGCGTGTCGTGACCGAGGTGCACCTCGGCCATCCCTCCGCGGCCGATCAGCTCGCCGACCTCGTAGCGCCCCCCGAGCAGGCGGGGGGCGGTCACCGCGGCCCCCGCCCGAGGTCGGGTCGGCGCTCAGTCTGCGCTGACATCGCCGCCCTTCGTCTTGGTGCCGGGTCCGGCGGTCGCGCTGCCGTCCGACACGGTGAGCGTGATCGGGGTGCCGATGTCGACCTTGCCCGTCGGCTTGACGTCGATGACGGTGCCGGCCGCCTCCTTGCCGGGCTGGGAGGCCTGCGTGATCGCGCTTTCCGGCCAGCCGGCGCGGACGAGCAGGGCCTTGGCCTGGTCGAAGGTCTTGCCCACGTAGTCCTGCTTGTTGATGACCGTCTGGGGCGGCGCCGAGGTGGTCGTCGGCGCCGTCGTGGTGGTCGTCGTTGTGGTCGTGGTGCTCGTGCGGGTCGGCGGCACGGTCGTCGGCGCCGAGCTCGAGGTCGTCGGCGCCGGGGTGCTCGTGCTCGACACGGCCGTCGTCGACGACACCGGGGCCACCGGCGTCCCGCTGTTGCTGAGGTAGGACCAGGCGAAGAAGCCGATGGCCGCCAGGAGCACGATGATCGGGATCCACCACAGGCCGATGCCGCGGCGGGGCCGCGGCGCGTCCTGGGGGTCGGGGTAGGCCGGGGGGTAGGGGTCGTAGACCGGCGGCACGTAGGCCGGCGAAACCATGGCGGTCGCTGCGGCGGCCGACGCGGCACCCGCCCCCACCGGCATGACCTGAGTGCCGTCGGGATCGGTGTCCCCGGTGTGGATGACGCTGGTGGCCGGAGGGATCTGCGCGAGACCCGGCACCGGCATACCGAGGGCCGCGGCGACGGCCGCGGCGGAGGTGGGCCGGTCGGCGGGGTCCTTGGCCAGGCTCTGCTCGACGACCCGGCGCAGGTCGCCCGGCACGGAGTCGGGCAGCGGCGGCGGCGGGTCGTTGACCTGGGCCAGGGCCGTGGCGACGGCCGAGCCGGAGTCGAACGGCTTGTGACCGGTGAGCATCTCCTGCGTGATGATCCCCAGGGCGTAGAGGTCGCTGGCGCCGGTGGCCCCTCGGCCCAGGGCCTGCTCGGGGGACAGGTACTGAGGCGTGCCGAGCACCTCGCCGGTACGCGTGTGCGAGGCGCCGTCGACGGCCCGGGCGATGCCGAAGTCGGTGAGCTTCACCCGCCCGTCGGGGGTGATGAGGATGTTGGCGGGCTTGACGTCACGGTGCACGACGCCGGCCGCGTGCGCCGCCGCCAGGGCGAGAGCCGCCTGGCCGACGATGCTGCGCACCTGGCTGGGTGGCATCGGGCCACGGGCGATGACGGTCGAGAGGGGGTCACCCTCGACGAGCTCCATGACGAGATAGGCGGTGCCCTCGTCCTCGCCGTAGTCGTAGACCGTGGCGATGTTCTGGTGCGACATCCCCGCGCTGTGCCGGGCCTCGTCGCGGAACCGGGCGGCGAAGGTCGCGTCCTCGGCGGCGTTGGGCCGCATCACCTTGACGGCGACGTCACGGCCCAGCACCGAGTCCGTGGCGCGCCAGACGTCACCCATCCCGCCCGCGGCGATGCGGTCGGTGAGGGTGTAGCGGCTGCCCAGGGTCATCCCGGCTTCGGGGTTCATCGGCTGTCCGTCGCTGTCGTGACTGGTCGGGCGTTCACTGGTCGGGCGTTCACTGGTCG
>JBDSYO010000060.1:0-7363 GCA_039925625.1 Lapillicoccus sp.
GTCGCCAACCGCGACCGGGTCGCGAAGCAGTCCGGCGTCGGCGCCAACACCGCGGTGAAGGCCGCGCTGACGGTCGCGGCGATGGCCAGCACGGCCTACAGCGGGGTCCTCGGGGCGCGGCTCGGCAAGGAGCCGGAGCAGCCGTCGGGCGGCGGCGCCGTCCCCGACTCGCGCACCGGTGCGAAGGCGACCCGCATCCAGCAGCAGCTGCGGGTCCTGCAGTGGGTCACGCCGGTGCTCACGGGGGCAGTCATCGTGCTCGGGGCCCAGCAGGGTGAGCAGCAGCGGCCCGACCAGATGATCGCCGGGCGGGCGCGCGCCGTGCTCGGCGGACTGCGCGACAAGGTCGCCTGACCGCCGTCGCGCGACAGCCCCCCGCGCCTCGCCCTGGACACGCCGGCACCCCCGGCGGCGACCCTGGATAATCGAGGCCCGGGGCGGTCCTCAACCCGTCCCGCAGGACTGGGTCGAGACAAGGGCTGTGACGTGAAGGCTGTACTGCTGGAGAACATCCACCCGGTCGCGGTGGAGGCGCTGCGCCGGGACGGGTTCGAGGTCGAGACGCACCCCGGGTCGATGAGCGAGGGCGAGCTCGTCGAGGTCCTGGCGGGCGTGTCCGTGCTGGGCATCCGGTCCAACACGAAGGTGACACCCCGTGTGCTCGACGCCGGGAAGGACCTGCTGGCGGTGGGGTGCTTCTGCATCGGCACCAACCAGGTCGACCTCGTCGACGCCGCGTCGCGCGGGGTGGCGGTGTTCAACGCGCCGTTCTCCAACACCCGCAGCGTGGTCGAGCTCGTCCTCGGAGAGATCCTCTCGCTGGCACGCCGGCTCACGGAGAAGACCCAGCGCATGCACGACGGCATCTGGGACAAGTCGGCCAAGGGCAGCCACGAGGTGCGTGGCAACACCCTGGGCATCGTCGGCTACGGGAACATCGGGACCCAGCTCTCCAACGTCGCCGAGGCGGTCGGTCTGCGGGTGGTCTTCTACGACACTGCCGACCGGCCGGCTCACGGCAACGCCCGGCGCGTCGGCTCCCTGGAGGAGCTGCTCGCCGTGTCCGACGTCGTGACCCTGCACGTCGACGGCCGACCGGGCAACGCCGGTCTCTTCGGCGCCGACCAGTTCGCGATCATGAAGCCGGGCGCGGTGTTCATCAACGCGTCGCGCGGGATGGTCGTCGACGACGAGGCGCTGCGCGACCACATCCTGTCGGGCCACCTCTCGGGAGCGGCCATCGACGTCTTCCCGGCCGAGCCCAAGGCTCAGGGCGACCCCTTCGAGTCGCCGTTGCGGGGGCTGGACAACGTCATCCTCACCCCCCACGTCGGCGGGTCGACCCAGGAGGCGCAAGAGGAGATCGGCGGGTTCGTCGCCACCAAGCTGGCCCAGTTCGTCGCGTCCGGCGCCACCGCCCTGTCGGTCAACCTGCCGGAGGTCAGCCCGGGCGCGCCCGCCGGTGGCTTCCGCACGGCGTACCTGCATACGAACGTGCCCGGCGTACTCGCCGCGACCAACCGGCTGCTCGCCGATGCCGGGGCCAACGTCGTCGGCCAGTCCCTGCACACGCGCGGCGAGCTGGGCTACGTCGTCACCGACACCGACCGGCCCGTCCCGGACGCTGCGCTCGCCGCCCTGCGCCAGGCCCCCGCCGCGGTCTGGCTGCGGACCTGGTCGAGCTGACGGCGGCATTCCCACCATGGATACCCTGACCGCCCCGCTCGACGATCTCCTGCGTGCCCTTCCCGGCCGGGTCCTCACGACCGCGGCCGCAATGGAGCCCTACACGTGCGACGCCTCCCGTGCCGCGCTCGAGGGCCAACCCCGGGCGGTCGTCCGGGCGAGCTCGACCCAGGACGTCTCCGTGGCGCTGCGCTGGGCCGACGCCCACCGGGTGCCGGTGTCGGTGCGGGGCAGCGGCACCGGGCTCACGGGCGGGGCCGTGGCCTATCCCGACGGCCTGGTCGTGTCGCTGGCCGGCCTCGACCGCATCCTCGGCGTCGACCCGGCCAACCGGCTGGCCGACGTGCAGGCCGGAGTGGTGACGGCCGAGATCGACGACGCCGCAGCGGCATACGGGCTCATGTATGCCCCGGACCCGGCCAGCTACCGGGAGTCGACCATCGGCGGCAACATCGCGACCAACGCGGGAGGCCTGCGCTGCGTCAAGTACGGCGTCACGGCCGACAGCATCGCGGGGCTCGAGGTCGTGCTGGCCAGCGGCGAGGTCGTCACCACTGGTGGACGCACCCGCAAGGACGTCGTCGGCTATGACCTGACCCGGCTCTTCGTCGGGTCCGAGGGGACCCTCGGGGTCGTCACGGCCGCCACCGTGCGGCTGGTCCCGCGCCCCACGGGCGACCGGGTCACGTTCCGCGCGGTCTTCCCGACCCTGGAGTCGGCGGGCGCCGCCGTCACGGCCGTCATGGCCAGTGCCGTGGTGCCCGAGGTGATGGAGCTGATGGATCGGCTCAGCGTCGAGGTCGTCGAGAAGCACTACCCCACAGGTCTGCACATCCACGGCGCCGCCGCGGTGCTCGTCGGACAGCTCATCGGCCCGCGGGCCCGGGTGGACTCGGCGACAGCCGCCGCGGTATGCCGCGCAGCGGGAGCGACGTCGGTCGAGGAGGCCGACGGCGACGTCCTGCTCGAGGCGCGTCGGGTCTCGGGCCGCGCGCTCTCGGCGGAAGGACTGCGGGTGTCCTCGGACGTCGCGGTGCCCATCGCCCGGCTCGCCGACATGTTCACCGCCATCGAGCGGATCAGCCGTGAGGAGGGCGTTGCCATCCCGACGTTCGCCCACGCGGGCGACGGCAACCTGCATCCGTCGGTCATCGTCGACCACGACGACCCAGCCGCCCGCGACCACGGCGAGTGGGTGCTCGACCTCGTCAGCGACGCGGCCCTCGCCCTGGGCGGAACGCTGTCGGGAGAGCACGGTATCGGCTCCCTCAAACGACATTCGCTGCCCAAGCAGCTCGACGCGGCAACGCTCGCCGCCCACCGCCGGGTGAAGGACGCCTTCGACCCGCACCACATCCTCACCCCGGGCCGGGGCATCTGAACCTCCGCGACCCGGCCGGGAACAGGCCGCCGCCGAGAACGGTTGTCCCGGGCATGAGCATTGTGCAGGCCGTCTGGAACGGTCAGATCATCGCCGAGTCCGCCGACACCGTCGTCGTGGAGGGCAACCACTACTTCCCCCGTGACGCCGTCTCACCCGATGTCCTCAGCGACAGCAGCACGCACACGGTGTGCCCGTGGAAGGGCACGGCGTCCTATCACTCGGTCACTGTCGGCGGTCAGACCAACGCCGATGCCGCCTGGTACTACCCGGAGCCGAAGCCCGAGGCGGAGATGGTCCGCGGCCGGATCGCGTTCTGGCGCGGCGTCACCGTGCAGCCTCAGGCGTGACCCTGGGGCTCAACCCCTGACGCCTTCACCCCGCAGGCGCACCCGACCCGCCAGCTCTTCGAGGGACCGGGCGCCGACCAGCTGCATCGTGCGGCGCAGCTCGGCGGTGAGGATGGCGACGGCGTGTGCCACGCCCGCCTGTCCGCCCGCCATCAGCCCGTAGAGGTAGGCCCGGCCCACGAGGCACCCGGTGGCTCCGAGCCCCACGGCGGCGGCGATGTCGCCTCCGTTCGTGATGCCGGTGTCGACGTAGACCTCGACCCGGTCGCCGACGGCCGCGACCACCTCGGGCAGGAGCTCGAGCGGGGTCGGCGCCCGGTCCAGCTGTCGCCCGCCGTGGTTGGACAGGACCACCGCGTCGGCGCCCGCGTCGGCCATCCGGACCGCGTCCGCCGCCGTGAGCACCCCCTTGACGACGAGCGACCCGGGCCACGCTCGGCGCAGCCACTCGAGGTCGGAGAGGTCGAGCGACGGGTCGAACATCCGATCGACCAGCTCGGCCACCGTGCCGTCGAAGGACGTCAGCGCGGCGAACTCCAGCGGCCGGGTCGTCAGCAGGTTGAACCACCACGCCGGGTGCCTCGACATGTCGGCCAGGGTGCGGGCGCGGAGGGTGGGCGGCACGGTCAGGCCGTTGCGGGTGTCCCGCAGGCGGTTGCCGGGCACCGCGGTGTCGACCGTGAGCACCAGCGTGCCGAACCCTGCGGCCAGGGCCTGGTGGACGAGCTGCCGGCTGGCCTCCCGGTCCCGCCACAGGTAGAGCTGGAACCAGTGGTCCCCGCCCGGGGCCGCGGCGGCCACCCCCGCGGGCGACGTCGTACCCATGGTCGACAGCGCATACGGGATGCCGGCCGCCTGGGCGGCGCGGGCCACGGCCGGCTCACCCTCGTGCTGCATCATCCGCGTGAACCCGGTGGGCGCGAGCACGAGCGGGAGGGCCGAGGGCCGACCCAGGAGCCGCGTGGTCAGGTCGACCGTGGAGACGTCGAGCAGCGCCTGCGGCAGGAACTCCACCCGGCGGTAGGCGTCGCGGGAGCGTTCGAGGCTGACCTCGCCCTCGGCCGCTCCGGCCACGTAGTCGAACACCGACCGGGGGACGCGTCGGCGTGCGATGGCCTCGAGGTCGCCGATGGTGTGCGCGCGGGCCAGCCGCCGCGCGACCGGGTCGCTCTCCCTCGGCTGCATCTGCAGTAGGGGCGACAGCTCGCTCCAGCGGGGGAGGCGCCGGCGCTCTCCTCGCGTGACGGGCTCGGCCCGTCCGGCCCCCTCGCTGCGGTCGGCTTCCATGACCGCAGGGTAGGCCGACCGGGGTCTCGGCGACGGGTCGGTACCGTGGTGGCCACAGGGTGCGGCACCGGCCGTCGCCAGGAGGTCCGGCGAGGAGCCCGTATGCGCGTGCTCGTCGCCGGCGCCTCGGGGTACATCGGCTCGCGGCTCGTCCCCGAGCTGCTGCGCCGCGGCCACGACGTCGTCGCCACGCATACCCGCGACCCGCACCCCGAGTACCCGTGGGCGGGCGACGTCACCTGGCAGCGCACCGACGTCCTCGACATGCGCGAGCTGCTGAGCGCGCTCGAGGGGGCCGAGGCGGTGGTCTACCTCGTGCACGGGCTCAAGGGGATGGACTTCGCGACCACCGACCGCGAGGCCGCCGAGAACATGCGCGACGCCGTCGACCATCTCGGGGTCCGGCGGCTGGTCTACCTGTCCGGAATCATCCCTCGGGTCCACCCTGACGACCTGTCCGAGCACCTCTCCTCACGGCTGGAGGTGGAGCAGATCCTGGCCACCTCCACCGCGTCGACGCTCTCGCTGCGGGCGGCCATCGTGGTGGGGTCGGGGTCGACGAGCTTCGAGGTCGTCCGTCAGCTCTCGCAGCGGCTGCCGCTGGTCACCGCCATCCCGGGGTGGATGCGGTCCACGCGGGTGCAGCCGGTGGCCGTCGCCGACGCCGTGTACTACCTCGCCGAGGCGGTCGGCGACGCGCAGGTGCGGGGGCATCTCGACGTCGGTGGACCGGAGGCGCTCAGCTATCCGCAGCTGCTGTCGCGGTACGCCCGGCTCGCCGGCCTGCGGCGGCTCCAGGTCCCCGTGCCTCCGCTGCCGTTCGACCTCGTCGGGTGGGTGGCGGGTCGGCTGACCGACGTCGACACCGACACGGTGCAGTCGCTCATGGCCAGCCTCCGCGACGACATGGTCGTGCGCACCGGCGCCAGCCCTCGGCTCGGCGACCCCCGGCACGTGCTCGTCCCGCTCGACGAGGCGATCCGCCGGGCCCTCGTGCCGTACGCGCCGTCGACCGACGGCGCCCGGCCGGGTGCCGACCCCGCGGCGCCCTCGGTGGGAGACCCGGAGTGGACGCGAGGCGCGTCCTCTCGCGGATGAGAGGGTCGGGGGGTGAGCACCGCCCACCCCGCCCTCGACCCTGCGGCGCCTGCGGTCCGGTCCGCCCTGGTCGCCACGTATGCCGCGTTCATCGGCGCAGGGTTCGTGGGTGCGAGCTTCGCCTCCCGGATCCCCCAGGTCCGTGACCGGCTCGAGCTGGCCCCGTCCCAGCTGGGCCTCGTGCTGCTGGCGCTCGCGGCCGGCTCGCTGCTCGCGCTCCCGCTGAGCGGCGTCGTCGTCCATCGCTTCGGCACCCGCCGCACGGTCGCACTGATGGCCGTGACGGCGGCGGTCGGGGTCTCGGTCATCGCCCTCGGTTATGAGCACGGGGTTCCGGCCGTGCTCGCGGGGCTGTTCCTCCTCGGGTTCGGCAACGGGGCGTGGGACGTGGCGATGAACGTCCAGGGCGCCGACGTCGAGCGGCGATGGGGCCGGGCCGTCATGCCCCGCTTCCACGCGGGGTTCAGCGTCGGCACCGTCGTGGGCGCGCTGATCGGTGCCGCCATGGTCGCCCTGACCGTGGGCGTGACCGTGCACCTGCTCATCGTGGCGGCGGTGGTGGCCCTGGTGGTGCCGGTCTGGGTCCGCCGGTTCCTGCCCGACCGTCAGGTCGCGGCCGGGCCCGAGGAGGGGGCCACCGGTAGCGCGGAGGGTTCGGTGTTCGCCCGTTGGCGCGAGCCCCGGACGCTCCTGGTCGGACTCGTCGTGCTGGCCTTCGCGTTCGCCGAGGGCGCGGGCAACGACTGGATCGGCATCTCCCTCATCGACTCGTACCAGCTGCCCGCCTCGGTAGGCACCCTCGGCTTCGCGACCTTCCTCGCCGCCATGACGACGATGCGCTGGTTCGGGACCCGGCTGCTCGACCGGTACGGCCGCGTCGTCGTCGTGCGCGCGATGGCGGGTCTGGCCGTCGTGGGCCTGCTCCTGTTCGTCTTCGGCACCGTGCCCCTGGTGGCGTTCGCCGGTGCCGTCCTCTGGGGTCTGGGGGCGGCCCTGGGGTTCCCGGTGGGCATGAGCGCCGCTGCTGACGAGCCCGACGCCGCGGGCGGGCGGGTCAGCGTCGTCGCGTCCATCGGCTACTGCGCCTTCCTCGGTGGACCGCCGCTCGTCGGCTTTCTCGGGGACCACGTGACGGTACTCAAGGGCCTGCTCGCCGTCGTCGTGCTGCTCGGCTTCGCCATCTTCGTCACCCCGGCCATGAGGCCCCCACACGAATCGCGTTGAGCCGCAAGGGTTTTTGACCGACTCCAGACCGAGGACGTGGACGAGTCCTCCGGGATGACCCGAAAGTACTAGTCCGAATAGCCCCATTAGTCAATTTGGGTGGCTTCTGACGCTTTCGCGCCCTAACGTGCCTTTCGTCGGGATCAGTCAGCAGGCCGTCGTGGCTTCCAGCGAGGCGATCCAAGCGGACGCCCGACCTGACGCCAACGACAGGAAGAGGCGCTGATGTACTCCAAACCCATTGCTCCCGTGGCCGGTGGGGCCGCCCTCGCCGCGACCGGGGTGTACGCGGGTACCGCGGTCGTGGTTGCGGTCATCGCGGTGATCGTCGGCCTCG
>JBDSYO010000061.1:0-3996 GCA_039925625.1 Lapillicoccus sp.
CGCCGACCCCCAGCGGGTCGGCGCGCTGCGTGCTGACCTCGTCCGGGCCGCCTACACCGTCGACGGGGTGAGGGCCCTGCTCGGGCCGGTGGCCGACGCGGCCCTGCACCGCGAGCAGCCGCTCCCCGCCGACCTGGCCACCCGCACCCGCCGTGAACCGGTCGCCACCCTGGTGCGCTGCTTCGCCCTCGGTATACCGGTGAGCGCGTCCGACCTCGGTCTGGCCCTGCCCACCCTCGGCACCGCCGGTGCGGGCGATCTCGGCCTCATCGGGCTCGAGGGCGACGACGCCCGGGCGCGGTGCGACCTTCGGCCCTACGCCGACGACGCGCACGACTGGTGGCTGGCGTCGGACCTGTCGGAGATCGCTCTCGGGGGGCCCCTGCCGGAGGACCACGTCCTCGGGGTCGGACCCGCGTCGACGACCGTCGCCCAGTGGACCCCGAGACGGCGGGTGCGCCGCGCCCTCGACCTCGGCACGGGCTGCGGCGTCCAGGCCCTGCACCTCACCGCCCACGCCGACGCCGTCGTGGCCACGGACCTCTCCGACCGGGCCCTGGCCTTCGCCCGCTTCAACGCCCTCCTCGCCGGCATCGACCTCGACCTGCGACACGGCGATTTGTTGGCACCGGTGGCCGGCGAGCGGTTCGGGCTGGTCGTCAGCAACCCGCCGTTCGTCATCACGCCGCGCGCCCCGGGCGTCCCCGCCTTCGAGTACCGCGACGCCGGCCTCGTGGGCGACGCCGTCGTCGCACGGCTGGTGCGCTCGGTGGGCGAGCATCTCGAGCCGGGCGGCGTCGCGGCGTTCATCGGCAACTGGGAGGTCGGCGCGGGGTCCACCTGGCGCGAGCGTTGGGCGGGCTGGCTCGACGGCACCCGCCTCGACGCGTGGGTGGTGCAGCGCGACGAGCAGGACCCGGCGGAGTACGCGGAGCTGTGGTCGCGGGACGGCGGCTCGCGGGACGGCGTCGAGGGCTACGAGGACCTGTATGCCGCGTGGCTGGCCGACTTCGCCGCCCGAGGGGTCGAGCGCATCGGGTTCGGCGTGGTGGTGCTGCAGCGGCCGGCCACCGAACGCATCCCGTGGACCGACCTCGTCGAGGTGACCGGGCCGGTCGCGGCGGCGATGGGGCCGGTCGTGGACGCCGGTCTCATTGCGCGTACCTGGCTCGCCGAGCACGACGACGCCGCGCTCCTCGAGGTCGCCTGGCACTGCGCACCCGACGTCATCGAGGAGCGTCACGCCCGACCCGGGTCCGCTGACCCCGAGGTCATCCAGCTGCGCCAGGGCGGTGGCCTGGGCCGGGTCGTCCGCCTCGACACCGTCGGCGCGGCGCTGGTCAGCGTCTGCGATGGCACGATGACGCCCGCGCAGGCCCTGCCGGCCATCGCCGAGCTGCTGGGCGAGCCGGTCGACGACGTCACGGCGGGCGGCATCCGGGCGCTGCGCGAGCTCGTCGCCGACGGGCTGCTCGTACCGACTCTTGACGACGACACGACCACTTAGTTACGCGCGCGTAACCGTAGGCCGTCGCCGCGGGTCCATAGTGAGTCGGCAACCACCGGCGACACGACTCGAGGAACCAGCCATGACGCAGACGGAACCGCGGGAGACCAGTCAGGGCTCCTCGCTCGACGACGAGCAGGTGGGCTACAAGCAGACGCTGAGCTCCCGTCACGTCCAGATGATCGCCATCGGTGGCGCCATCGGCACCGGTCTGTTCCTCGGGTCGGCGTCGCGGCTGCACAGCACCGGGCCGGCCCTGCTGCTCAGCTATGCCTTCGTCGGCGCCATCGCCTACCTGCTCATGCGGGCCCTCGGCGAGCTCGTGCTGCACCGGGCCACGTCGGGCGCGTTCGTCTCCTACATGCGCGAGTTCTACGGTGAGAAGGCGGCCTACGTCACCGGCTGGATGTACTGGCTCAACTGGGCGCTCACCGGCATCGCCGAGCTGTCGGCGGTCGGCCTCTACGTGCAGTACTGGTTCCCCCTCATGCCGACCTGGGCCACGGTCCTCATCGCGCTCGCCGTGGTGCTCTTCATCAACCTGCTGTCGGCCCGGGCGTTCGGCGAGTTCGAGTTCTGGGCGGCCATCGCCAAGGTCAGCGCGATCGTCGTCTTCCTCATCGTGGGGCTCGTGCTCGTCATCGGCCGCTTCGACGTCGGCGGCCACCAGGCGGGCATCACCAACCTCTGGAGCAACCCCGGTGGCTTCTGGCCGACCTCCGGTGACTTCCACTGGTACGGCCCGATCCTCGTCATGTCGGGCGTCGTCTTCGCCTACGCCGGCATCGAGATGGTGGGCGTCGCCGCAGGCGAGATGCAGGACGCCAAGGCCGAGGTGCCGAAGGCGGTCAACCGGGTCATCTTCCGGATCGCCGTCTTCTACTGCGGCTCGATCCTGCTGCTCGTCTCGATCCTGCCGACGAGCGACTTCAAGTCGGGGATCAGCCCGTTCGTGACGATCTTCGAGCGCATGGGCGCCACCTGGATGGGCGCCATCATCCAGGGCGTGCTCATCATCGCGGCGCTGTCGAGCCTGAACTCCGGGCTCTACTCCACCGGGCGAGTCCTGCGCAGCCTCGGCGTCAGCAAGCAGGCGCCGTCGTTCACGCTGAAGATGAGCAGCCAGGGTGTGCCGTGGGCCGGCATCGTCATGACCTCCGTCGTCTACGTCTTCGGTGCCGTGCTCAACGCCCTCACCCCCGACGCCTTCGAGGTCGCACTCGAGGCCGCCTCGCTGGGTGTGCTCTTCACGTGGAGCACGATCTTCCTCAGCCAGCTCAAGCTCCGCTCGCTCGTGCGCCGCGGCGTGATCCCGGCCAGCCCGTTCCAGATGCCGGGCCACCCGTGGACGAGCATCGCCGGGCTCGTCTTCCTCGTGCTCGTCGTCATCGGGCTCGCCTACGGCGGCTGGACGTCCTCCCCGTACTTCTGGAAGAAGACCGACTTCATCGTCGTCGTCCTGGGGATCCCCCTCATCGCCATCCTGCTGCAGATCGGCTGGATGGTCGTCAAGCCGAAGGTGGTCGCCAACACCGGCGACCGGCTCAAGGCGGTCTGGTCCAACGACGGCCCCACCTACGGGCCCCGGGTCGGCGCGGACGACCTCGACCCGGCCGAGTCCGGCGAGCCCCGGTCCTGAAGGGAGCGCGGACATGCGAACCACACGACGGCGCACCCGGTTCCTCGCGGCCCCCCTCCCTGTAGCGGCAGCGGCCGTGGCGCTGCTCGCCCTCGCCGCCTGCTCCAGCGGCTCCTCGACGGCCCCGGTCACGGCGGGGCCCACGAGCGCCGGAGCCCCCAGCCTCACCATCGGCATCTCCTTCGACCAGCCCGGCCTCGGCCTCAAGTCCGGCAACACCTACTCCGGCTTCGACGTCCTCACGGCGGTCTACATCGCGAAGACGATGGGCGTGCCGGCGTCCAACATCACCTGGGTGGAGGCCGACCCGGCCGACCGAGAGAAGCTGCTGGCCGACGGCAAGGTCAACCTCGTCCTGTCGACCTACTCGATGACCCCCGAGCGCGAAGCCCTGGTCGACTTCGCCGGGCCCTACTTCGTCGCCCACCAGGACCTGCTGGTCCGGCGTCAAGACACCGTCACCGGCCCCGACACCCTCGACGGCCGCAACCTCTGCTCGGTGCCCAACACGACGTCGGCCAAGCTCGTCACCGAGAAGTACGCCGGCAAGATCACCCTCACGCCCTACCCGACCTTCTCGCAGTGCGTGCAGGCCCTGGTCGCCGGCAACGTCGATGCCGTGACGACCGACGACGTCATCCTCGCCGGGTATGCCGCCCTGCCGCAGTACAAGGGCCTGCTCAAGGTCGTGGGCAAGGGCTTCTCCGACGAGCGCTACGGCGTCGGCATCAAGAACAACGACCCGGCGATGGTCGCCAAGGTCAACGCCGCCCTGAAGGCCTACATCGACGACGGCTCCTGGAAGTCCAACCTCGAGGCCACGGTGGGCGCGTCCGGCTACGGGATCCCC
>JBDSYO010000062.1:0-8594 GCA_039925625.1 Lapillicoccus sp.
CACGCCGGGCGGAGGGTTGAACTGCACGGCGATCGTCGGCCGGCGGCCCTTGACGACGGGTGCAGGTATGCCGTTGGGGCCGGCGCCCGGGGGGCTCGAGCCGGCGCTCGACCCCGGCGTCAGGCCGGGGGTGAGGCCGGCGTACCACTCGTCGCGGCCGCGGCTGGCGACGAGGGCGCCCATGACCCCGGCGGCGACCAGAGGGATGCCGACCCCGCCGGCGAGGGCGAGTGACGTCAGCACCTTGGCCTGGCCGGAGCTGACGGCCGACCCGGCCACGCGGATGTCGGGCTGGAGCGCCCCGAAGGCGGTGCGCGGGAACTGGTTGTCGATGGTGAGGTTCTCGTTGCCGAGCAGGTTGTCGACGGCGAACGTCGCGGTGGCGCCGGCCGTGGCGGTGGCGCACGGGGTGCCGGGGTCGGAGTTGCCGCGCACGCACTTGACCTGGGTCACGGCGGCCGGCCCCTTGACGGTGATCTTGACCGCGTCCTTGGGGATCGGGTCGCTCTTGAAGACGTTGTAGAACAGCTCGGCGGTGGCGGCGCCGTTGCTGGCGGCCCCACCTGCCGAGGCGTCGATGGGGTTGACGATGTTGGCCAGGTGGTAGGTCAGCACGTAGGTCTGGGCGTACCCGTCGACGTAGGTCTTCGCGTCACCGATGCGGATCTCGCTGGCCCCGTCGGACCCGTCGGTGACCTTGGTCGTGGCCGAGGCTCCGGTCGGGCTTCGCACGCTCTCGAGGTCGAGGGCGTAGTAGCGGTAGGACCCGTCCTCGCTGTCGGCCACGGCCTGGCGCGTGACAATGTTGCGGATGATGCCGTGCTTGCGACCCCCGCTGGTACCGAAGCGGTAGTCGATGGTCTCGGTGAACGTGGCCCCCCCGTCGGGGTCGACGACGATGTCGGCGGTGTAGGAGGCCATCCGGTCGTACGCGTCGTTGGCGGCCGGGGCCACCGGGGCCACCGAACCCACCGAGCCCGAGGACGCATACCCCGCTGCGGGCAGGGCCAGCAGCAGCAGGGCCGCGGCGAACACCGCCCACAGAGCGAGTACGCGCCGCCGGACGGCCTGGGTCACCGGTGCTCCCGCGTGCTCATCGCCCGCTCCGCCTCCCGGCGGTCCTGCCGCTCCCGCAGCGAGTTGCGCTTGTCGTACTCCCGCTTGCCCGTGGCCAGGGCGATCTCGACCTTGGCCCGTCCGTTCTTCCAGTACAGGGACAGGGGGACGACCGTGCGGCCCTTCTCCCTCGTCTTGGTGGAGATCTTGTCGAGCTCCTCACGGTGCAGGAGGAGCTTGCGACGGCGGCGGGGGGCGTGGTTGGTCCACGTGCCCTGGGAGTACTCGGGGATGTGGACGCCCTCGAGCCACAGCTCGTCGCCGGTGAACTGGGCGAAGCCGTCGGCGAGCGACGCGCGCCCCATCCGCAGCGCCTTGACCTCGGTGCCGGTGAGGGCGAGGCCCGCCTCGAAGGTGTCCTCGATGTGGTAGTCGTGTCGCGCTTTGCGGTTGCTCGTGATCACCGCGCGCCCGCGTTCCTTCGCCATCGATCCCGCCTCCCAGCGCTTCGTCCCGTCCGGCTGCTCGCCGACCCGGCCCGCTCTCCCCCGGAACGCTACCGTCCACCGGTCGGACGACGGGCCGGCGTTATCGGTTCCCGGACCCGAGCGAGCCGGCGGTCGTGGTCGGAGCAGTGCTCAGAGCCACTTGGCCGGGTCGACGAACTGGCCGTTCTCCAGGGTCTCGAAGTGCAGGTGGCACCCGGTGGAATAGCCCGTCGTGCCCGAGATGGCGACCAGCTGGCCGCGCTTGACCTTGCCGCTGGTGACGACGAAGGACGTGAGGTGGTTGTAGGTCGTCACCAGGTCCACGCCGCTGACGATGCCGTGGTCGATGACCAGGCGGTTGCCGTCGCCCCCACCCCAGCCCGCGGACAGGACGGTGCCGTCGGCGGCGGCCACGACGGGGGTCCCGCAGGGCACCCCGAAGTCGGTGCCGGTGTGCAGCTTCCAAACGAGCAGGATCGGGTGGAACCGCAGCCCGAAGGGCGAGGTGATCGGCCCGTTGGCGGCCGGGCTGAGGAATCCGGACCCGCCGACGGTCGGGTTGTACGAGCGGCCCGCCGCAGCAGCGGCGGCGGCCCGGGCCGCTTCCGCGGCCGCGGCCGCGCGGGCCTGCGCGACGAGGGTGAGCTGGAGGCGGGCCTGCTCCGACTCGGCGGCGGCCAGCCGGGTGAGCTCGTCGACCTTCTTGGCCTCGACCTGCGACGCATACTGCGCCTGCTGGGCGAGCAGCGTGTCGAGGTGCTCCTTGGCGGCCGCCGCCGCGGTGCGCGCCGACGTCGCGTCGGTCAGCGACTGCTCGGCCTGCTTCTTCAGGGTGGCGACCTCGGTCTGCACCGCGGTGAGGTAGGACTCCTGCGCCGAGGCCTCGGCCCGGGCGTTCTTGAGGTCCTTGATCGCGTCCTCGGTGAGGGAGGTGACCTGGTCGGCGAGGACGACCCGGGTGGCGAAGTCGTCGGCACTCGTCGCCCCGAAGGCCACCGACATCTGGGAGCCGCCGCTGCCGCCCTGGAACAGGTCGGCCGCGAAGTTGTCGAGTGTGGACTGCGTGTCGGCGAGCTGCTTGGCGTTGGTCGCGCGCACACCCTGAGCGCGCTGCTCGTTGGCCCGGGCGACCGCCAGCTGGGCCGCCACCTCGTCGTTGTGCCGGGTGGCCGACTGCTCTGCCGCCTGCGCCTGGGCCAGCGCGGCCTGAGCCGTCGGCAGCTGGGCCTGGGTCGCCTGGAGCTGGAGGTAGGCGTTCGCGAGGTCGGCCGACGTGTCGTCGAGGGCGGCCTTGATGTCCTGCACCTGCTGGTCGGCGGAGCGCTTGTCGTCGCCGGTGTCGGCGCTCGACGGCACCGCCAGACCGATCCCCAGAGCGACCGCGCAGAGCGCGGCGAACCCCGAGGCTGTGGACCGTCGGGTCCAGCCCGGGACGCGCCGTGACGCGGTCGTCTGCCGCATGAGGGTCCTTCGGAGGTCGGTGTTCACTGGGGGGCTGGGTTGTGGGGCTGGGTTGGGGGGCGGAGGTTGTGGGGCTGAGGTGAGGAGAGGTGGGCGGCTAGACCCGCAGGTAACGGCGCAGGGTGAAGCCGGAGGTGAGGATGGCCAGGCCGACGACGCCCCCGATGACCCAAGGCGCGATGGCGAAGACATCCGGGACCCCGATGAACGCGGTGTCGAGCAGCGCGTTGCTGAGATAGCCCGAGATGCCGTAGCGCACGGTGGCCCACAGCAGCGACATGGCCAGCCCCGCACCGATGATCGCGGCGACGACGGTCTCCATAATGAACGGCATCTGGATCGTGAAGTTGGACGCGCCGACCAGCCGCATGATGCCGGTCTCGCGTCTTCGGCTGAACGCGGTCTGCCGGATCGTCGTGGCCATGAGCAGGGTCGCGCACAGCACCATGAGCACGGCCAGGGCGATCGCCGACCACGAGACGACGTTCATGAAGGTGAAGAACTTGTCGAGCAGCTGTTTCTGGTCCTGCACCTTGCCGACGCCCGGCGCCCCCTGGAACGAGCTGGCGATGACGTCGAACTTGCTCGCGTCGGTGAGGGACACCCGGAACGAGTCGGCGAACGCCCGCTCCGTCGCCTGCTCCCCCAGCGGGCTGTTGCGGAACTGGTCGCGGAAGCGCTGGTACGCCTCGGCCTGGCTCTCGTAGAAGACCTCCTTGACGGGGGGCTTCATCGAGGTGAGCTGGGCCTTGATGGCGTCGCGCTGCGCCTCGGTCGTGGCCGAGGCCGCGCAGTTGGGGTAGAGCGACTTGTCGACGCACAGGAAGATCGAGACCTGGACGCGGTCGTACCAGTAGTCCTTCATCGTGTCGACCTGCCGCTGGGCGAGCAGCCCGAGCCCGAGCAGGTACATCGAGATCATCGTCACGAGGACGACGGACACGACCATGGACACGTTGCGGCGCAGGCCGTTGCCGATCTCGCCGAGCAGGAAGCCGAGTCTCATCGCGTCACCGCCCGTCGCGGGGCTTGCGCAGACGCAGCCGCGAGGTGCGCGGTTCGCGCGGACCGACGGCGACCAGCTCGTCGGAGTCGGGCCCGGTGTCGCCTGCTGACGCGGCTGAACCCGATGGGCCCGGCCCTCCGTCGGCGTCCGGCTGCCCCAGCCGGCGGCCGGGGTTGGTGTCCCAGTCGGGCTTGACGATCTCGCCGGTGTTGTACTCGCCGCCCGCGTCGTCGCGCACGACCCGGCCGTTGCTCAGCTCGATGACCCGCTTGCGGAACGCGTTGACGATGTGGAGGTCGTGGGTGGCCATGACGATCGTCGTACCCGATCGGTTGACCCGGTCGAGCAGGCTGACGATCTCGAGGCTGATACCCGGGTCGAGGTTCCCCGTGGGCTCGTCGGCCAGGAGGATGGCCGGCTTGTTGACGATGGCCCGGGCGATGGCGACCCGCTGCTGCTCGCCGCCGGACAGCTCGTGCGGCAGCCGCTTCTCCTTGCCCTCCAGCCCCACGGTGCGCAGGGTCTCGGGGACGGTCTGTCGGATCACCGACCGGGACTTGCCGATGACCTGCAGGGCGAAGGCGACGTTCTGGTAGACGGTCTTGTTGGGCAGCAGCCGGAAGTCCTGGAAGACGGTGCCGATCTCCCGGCGCAGCTGCGGCACCTTGCGGTCGGGCAGCCGGGACAGCTCCCGTCCGGCCACGAGGACCGACCCGGAGGTGGCGTTCTCCTCGCGCAGCGCCAGGCGCAGCAGCGTGGACTTGCCGGAGCCGGACTGGCCTACGACGAAGACGAACTCCCCGCGCGCGACCTCGAGGGACACGGCGTCGATGGCCGGCCGGGTCGTGCGGGGGTACTTCTTCGTGACGGTGTCGAACAGGATCATGGTCAGCGTGCCTTCGGCTCTCGGTGAGGGACCCTTTGACGGGCCCCCTCGGGGGCTGTCGCGCCTTCGAGAGTACGTCGCACCCTGGTGAAACGGGTGTTACTGGTGTGACTCCGGCGTGGCGTTCGGCCCGATGAACCGGACCGGCCGGATGGTCCGGCCTACGGACACGGTATGTCGGCCCTTCCGTCATCGGTAGGGGAATGGACCCACCGAAGCACTCCGAGGCCGGAAAGGGTCCGGACGGACTACGCCGCGGGGCCTGACCGGGCCGGGTCGTCGTCGGGGTGGCGCGCGGAGCGGTTCGTTCCACTCATGCTGACACCGGCGCCGGCGCCGACCCCGACGGGCTCGCGGTCGAGCCGCTCCCTGGCGGGGGTGGGCGGGCCGGACAGGGCCTCGGCGACGACGGCATACCAGCTCTGCACGGTCGCCCACCGGCCGAGAACGGCGACGCGGTCGCGGTCCTGCTCCCGGTCGAGGTCGCGGTCGTGGCCGAGGGCGACCCAGGCCAGGCCCAGCGCGGCGGTGACGCCGAAGGCCAGGGCGCCGTTGCGGAACGCGGCGTCGACGGTGCTGTAGACGACGAGACCGGCGGTCACCCAGACCATGATGCGGCGGGGCCAGAACCGGTTGGCCTCGGTCATGCCGAGGAAGATGCCGCACCACAGGATGTACCACGGGTGGACGACGGAACCGGTCAGCACGAGGATCGTCACGACCCAGGCCAGGGCGCGCACGGGGGCCACCGGGCCGAGCCGCCAGGCGATGCGGGCCGCGAGCGCCACGCCGACGAGCGTGCCGATGCGCTGGACGGCGGTCACTGTGGTGTCGAGGACATCGGGCACCTGCAGCCAGCTGAGCAGGTTCTCGAGGCCGATGCCGACCACCGTCGGCGGCGAGAGGATGGAGCGGATCGAGGACGGCACGCCGAGCGCGCCGATCCAGCCGAAACCGAGACCGCAGACGACCGTGAGCACGCAGAACGCGGCCACCATGCCGGCGCCGTAGCGCGTGAACTGGGACCACACCTCGCGGATCGAGGGCACGGCCCCCTTGCGGTGGCGGGCCTCGATGGCCACGACGGCGAGCAGGGCGAGGAACCCGGGGGCCTTCACACCGCCGGCCAGGGCCACCGCGATGACGGCGAGCCACGGGCGGTGCTCGATGGCCAGCCAGACGGCGGTGACCATCAGGCCGAGCATGAGGGCGTCGTTGTGGGCGCCGCCGACCAGGTGCATGACGACGAGGGGGTTGAGCACCGCCAGCCACGTCGTCGCCGCTACGTCGTAGCCGAGGCGGCCGGCGATCTTCGGCAGCAGCACGGCGATGAGCACGACACCCAAGAGGGCGGGGATGCGCATGGCGACCGCGGCGGCATACGGGTGCAGGGGGCCTGCGATGTCGACGATCAGGTGCTGGATCTGCAGCATGAGCGGGCCGTAGGGGGCCGGCGTGTAGAGCCACATCGGGTCGACGTTCTGGGAGTACTGCTCCGCCACCCCGGCCGGCCCGTAGCGGTAGGGGTCGAGGTCGATGTGGACCAGCCGACCCTGCCCGGCGTAGCTGTAGGCGTCGCGGCTGAACAGCGGCGGGGCCAGGAGGATTGGTGCCGACCAGAGCCAGAGCGTGTGGCGGGTCGGGCTGGGCCGTCCGGCCCGCGGGCGTACCCGGAGCCACGCGTCGAGCAGGAGCAGCACGCCGGCCATGAGCACGGCGGTGGCCAGCACACGGCCGGGCTGCGACTGCAGGGCACCGACCAGCGGCACGTCGGTGAACGGGTTGACGTCGGGCAGGAACGCGGGCGTGAGGCTGCCGCCCATGATGAGGGCGGTGCCGAGCGTGCCGCGGCGGACCGCCGGGATGCGTCACGCATCGGCGACCCCCCGGAACTCACGGGCGACGGCGAAGAGGACGGGGCTCGCGGTGGGCCGCAGCAAGCCTTGGTCCACGGTCATCCGTCGGTGCTCCGTTCTCGTCGTGCGTCGGGGGTGCTGGGTCTCGGTGCGATGGGGATGTGGCGTATGCGGGAGCGACCCTGGTGGGGTGTCGTTACCCGCACCGGTGGGTGGTTCTCGGCTGCCCGCGACGCGCGACGCTGGTGGCCTCGATGCTCACGGTACGGCCCCGGGGCGACACCGAGCGCGAAGCGAGCTTCGTGACGGACACACTGAGACTACATTGAGACCTGGTGAACTGCCCACCGTGAAGCCCGGGTGGGACCGCCGTTCCCCTGTCGTGAAGGGCTGCCGCGGGGTATGGTGGCTCGCCCTGAGCGCAGGCACCAGGCTTGACGACCCCCGCCGTGACGTTGGTCACCTCAATCGTCCTCAGGCGTCGAGCGCCTTCTCGCCGGTGCGCCGCCAACGGATGCCCGACTCGATGAAGCCGTCGATGTCGCCGTCGAACACCCCCGGGGTGTTGCCTACCTCGTGCTCCGTGCGCAGGTCCTTGACCATCTGGTAGGGGTGCAGCACGTAGGTCCGTATCTGGTCGCCCCAGCTGGCGGTGAAGTTGCCCGCGAGCTCCTTCTTGGCCGCAGCCTCCTCGGCCTTGCGCACGAGCAGGAGGCGCGACTGGAGCACCCGCAGGGCGGCGGCCCGGTTCTGGATCTGTGACTTCTCGTTCTGCATCGAGACGACGATGCCGGTGGGGATGTGGGTCATGCGCACGGCGGAGTCCGTCGTGTTGACCGACTGGCCGCCGGGGCCGCTGGAGCGGAAGACGTCGACCTTGATCTCGTTCTCGGGGATCTCCACGGAGTCGGTGCTCTCGATGAGCGGGATGACCTCCACGGCGGCGAAGCTGGTCTGCCGGCGGCCCTGGTTGTCGAAGGGGCTGATCCGGACCAGCCGGTGGGTCCCGGCCTCCACCGTGAGGTGCCCGAACGCATACGGCGCCTTGACCTCGAAGGTGGCCGACTTCAAACCCGCCTCTTCCGCGTACGACGTGTCGAGGACGCTCGTCGGGTAGTTGTGCCGCTCGGCCCAGCGCAGGTACATCCGCATGAGCATTTCGGCGAAGTCGGCGGCGTCGACGCCTCCGGCACCGGACCGGATCGTCACGACCGCCTCGCGCTCGTCGTACTCACCGGAGAGCAGCGTGCGCACCTCGAGCTCGCCCACGTCGCGCTTGAGCTTGGCCAGGTCGCGCTCCGCCTCGGCCAGGGTGTCGGCGTCGCCGCCGTCCTCGGTGGCCATTTCGACGAGCGTCTCGAGGTCTTCGATGCCCTGGTCCATGCCGACGACCCGCTCGAGCTCGGCGCCGGCCCGGGAGAGGGAGGAGGTGATCGCCTGCGCCTTCTCCTGGTCGTCCCAGAGGTCGGGCACGGAGGCCTGCTTCTCGAGGTCGGTGATCCGGCTGCGCAGGGCGTCGAGGTCCGTGACGTCACGCACCGAGCCCATCGTCGCGCGCAGGGTCTTGATCTCCTCGTTGAAGTCGACAGCCACGAGGAGCCAGGGTAGTTCAGCGCCGAGGTGCGCCTGTCCGCCGACCGGTGCAGGATCACTCCCCCTCCGCGGGGTGTGGGCCTTCACGGTTGGCCGGCTGTGGATACCGCGCCCGGATGCGACGACCGTCTCGGCAGGGTTGGCTCATGTGGACGCCACCGAACCGGATCCTCGCGGCCCGGGCCGCGGGGCAGTTCGGCTTGCTGACGCGAGCGCAGGCCCTCAGAGGCGGCGTCACGGCCAAGGCG
>JBDSYO010000063.1:0-3403 GCA_039925625.1 Lapillicoccus sp.
TCCTGGCCGAGCGGAGACCCGGAACCGGTGGCAGTGAGGCCGATTTGTCGCGGCCGCCGGGCGCCCTCCGGGTGGACGGGACGGAGAACGGCTTCGTGACCTGGATCGACACGGGCGCGCTTCTTGACGTGGTGGTGGACGAGGACGCGGTGCTCTGCCTCGACGTCTACCCGGGGAGCTTCCTCGTCGTAGGGACGCCGATGGGCGCAGCATGGCCCTTCCATGGCGGTCGCTTCGACGACGAGACCGCCGAGGGGCTTGCGGCGCGCATCGCCGGTTGCCTCCACACCGGGTTCGAACGAACCTCGGCCCAGGATGTCCTTTACGGCCTGCGACAGCTGACCGACGTCGCGAACAAGGCGCTCTCTCCCGGGGTCAACGACCCTACGACCGCCGTCCATGCCCTCGGTCACATCTCGGTGTTCCTGGGTGCGCTGACCGACCGGGATCTCGGTCCCGAGCTCCTGCGCGACGCGGACGAGCAGGTCAGGGTGGTGCTGCGACGTCCGGACTTCGAGACCTACGTCGACCTCGCCCTGTCCCAGCCCCGGCGCTACGGCGCGACGGACCCCCAGGTCCTGGCGAAGATCCTCCAGGTCCTCCTCGACCTCAGCTTCCGGGTGAGGCCCGACCAGCGGTCCGTGGTGCTCGACCAGCTGGAACGACTCCGGGCAACCGCTGCAGCACAACCCCTCGACCCCGCCGAGCGGACGGGCCTGGAGCTGCTGGGCCATCAGGTCGAGCGGAACCTGCACGGCACGACGACGGCCGGGGGAGTGTGAGCATGGACAGCGCCGTCCTCATCGCAGTCCTGCTCGTCGGCGTCGTGGTGCTGACCCCGCTGTCCGACCGTGCCGGGATCCAGCAGCCGGTGGTGCTCACCATCTTCGGTCTCGGTCTCGGGGTGCTGCCCTTCGCGCCCGAGCTCAAGCTCGACCCGGGCCTCATCCTCCCGGTGGTGCTGCCGCCGCTGCTGTTCGCCGCAACGCAGCGAGCGACGGTGCGCGAGTTCCGTGACAACGCCGGGCCCGTGTTCTTCCTGGCGGTGGGACTCACGCTGGTGACCATGGGGGTCGTGGGGCTGGTCGCCCACGGCTACGGCATGCCGTGGTGGCCGGCCCTCATGCTGGGGGCGATGGTCTCGCCCCCCGATCCGGTTGCGGCCACGGCGGTGGCTCGCAAGCTCCGGCTGCCCCATCGTCTGGTGACGATCCTTGAGGGGGAGGGGATGTTCAACGACGCCACCGCGCTGGTGGCGTTCAAGGTGACGCTCGCTGCCGTCGTGACCGGAGAAGTGTCTGCCGCGGGCATCGGCGCCGAGCTGGTCGTGGGACTGGTGGCCGGCGTCGTGGTGGGCCTGGTGCTCGCGGTGCTGGTCAGGTGGATGCTGTCGGTGATCCACGACGCCTATGCGGAGACCACCCTGACGGTGCTCGCCCCCTTCCTGGGCTACGTCGGTGCCGAGAGGCTCGGTGGGTCCGGCGTGCTCGCGGTCCTGGTCCTCGGCCTGTTCCTGCGCACCTACGGGCACTCCGCCACCACCTCCCAGGGGTGGCTGCTGGGCCGAGCCGTGTGGTCTTACGCAGACTTCCTGATCACCAGCCTGGTGTTCGCGATCCTGGGCTTCGAGCTCGTCGCGGTCGTCGGCAGCACCGACGTCACCCGCCACTCCGTGGCCCTGTCGGCCATGGTGGTCGCCACCATCGTCGGCGTACGTGTGGCGTGGGTGTTCGCCAGCACGTTCGTCGCGCGAGGTCGGGCGCGGCGGCGTGACGTGCCGTGGCCCATCGGCTGGCGCGAGTCCACGGTGGTCTCTTGGGCCGGCATGCGTGGAGTGGTGACCGTGGCCGCGGCGCTGGCCCTCCCGGAGGCCGTCGAGGGAGGCGCCCTCCTGCCGGGACGCGACGAGATCGTGGTGGTCGCGCTCTCGGTCGTGCTGGTCACGCTCGTGCTCCAGGGGCTCACCCTGAGTCCCTTGACCACGCGGCTCGGCGTCAGTCGCCAGGACGACGACGCCGGGGAGGTGGCCGAGCTCCGGCGCCGGGCGGCGCAGGCGGCCCTCGACCACTTGCGGGGGGAGGGGCTGGACGGGGTCCGCGACGAGGTGGCTCGAGCCGCGACCGTCCAGTACGAGGGGTACCTCTCCGCCCAAGAAGCGATCGAGCACGCCCGGCAGGGCGGTTCCGGGGACGACGATGAGATGGCCGCACAGCTCCACCACGTGCTGCGCCGGGCGACCGACATCGAGCGGCGCCTGGTGCTCGACGCGCGACGCAGGGGACGGGTGAGCCCGGCCAGCGCCGACGAGGTCCTGCGCGACATCGAGGGGAGGGTCCTGCGCGACTTCGGCTGAACCGGAGCCGATCTACGGTGGAGACGTGACCGACAACCTCCAGACCACCGTGACACCAAGCGCCGATACCGAGAGGTCGGGGCGGATGAAACGCCCGTCCGTCATCATCCTCGACGTCAACGAGACGCTCTCGGACATGGCGCCGATAGCTGATCGCTTCGCTGACGTGGGAGCACCTGCACACCTGGCGAAGGCGTGGTTCGCTGGCGTCCTGCGCGATGGCTTCTCGCTCGCCGCCGTCGGGGTCAACGGATCGTTCGCCGCAATAGCGGCTGAGAGGCTGCGCGTCGCCCTCGTTGGCGAAACCCTGAACAGGGGCATCGAGGACGCTGTGCAGCACGTCATGGAGGGCTTCTCCGGCCTGCCCGTGCATCCCGACGTGCCGACCGGGATCCGTGCCCTCGCAGACCGTGGCATGCGGCTGGTCACCTTCAGCAACGGCTCCACCTCGGTCGCCGAGGCGCTCGTCGACCGGGCGGGCATCCGCGGGCACTTCGAGGCCCTCCTGTCGGTGGAGGACGCGCCCTTGTGGAAGCCGGCAGCTGCGGCGTACGCCTACGCACTGGAGCGGTGCGCGGTCACCCCGACCGACGCCATGCTGGTCGCCGTCCACCCCTGGGACATCGACGGTGCGGCACGTGCAGGCTTGGCCACGGCCTGGATCAACCGGAGCGGCGGGCCGTACCCGAACCACTTCGTTACTCCTGACCTCAGCGTCGGATCCCTGACCGCACTGGCCGACGGACTCGCCGTCTGACGTGTTGCCGCGGACAGGGCAGGCCCGCCGCCTGATCGTCCAGGAAACCCGCATATCCCGGATGCGAACGGACAACAGCATGCCCCGAGCCAGCGGCTACCCTTCGGACCCCCACGACCCCGCGAACCGCGGGAACCGCGGCACCCCGAGCCTGTTCGACGAGATCGTGCGCTTCATCGCCGTCGGAGGACTCGCCACCGTCGTGTCCTTCGTCGGCTTCAACGCGCTCGTCCACGGCCTCATCCTCGGCGCCACCCCCCTCGAACGGCGGCCAGTCACCGCCTTCGTCATCG
>JBDSYO010000064.1:0-4359 GCA_039925625.1 Lapillicoccus sp.
CGGGCCGAGACTGCCCTGGCGTCGACGCGGCTCGCCGACGCCGGCCACCACCTCGTCGAGGAGCTCTCCGGCGGTCAGCAGCAGCGCGTGGCCGTGGGCCGTGGCCTGGCGTCGCGGGCGAGCGTCCTCCTGGCCGACGAGCCCACGAGCGAGCTCGACGCGGCCACCCGCGAGGCCATCGTGGGCCTGCTCGCCGACGAGGCCCGCGCCGGAGCCGTCGTCCTCATGGCCACCCACGACGCGTGGTGCGCAGACCAGGCCGACGCCGAGTACCACCTCGACGAGGGACGGATCCGGCGCGCGCGCTGAGGATCCGGGTCAGCTCCCCACGTAGGCCGCGAGGTGCTGGCCGGTGAGGGTCGACTGCCCGGCCACGAGGTCGGCGGGGGTGCCCTCGAAGACGACCCGCCCGCCGTCGTGGCCCGCGCCGGGCCCGAGGTCGACGATCCAGTCGGCGTGCGCCATGACCGCCTGGTGGTGCTCGACGACGATCACCGACGTGCCGGAGTCGACGAGCCGGTCGAGCAGCGCGAGGAGCTTCTCGACGTCGGCGAGGTGCAGTCCGCTGGTCGGCTCGTCGAGCACGTAGACCTCCGCCGTGGCCGCCATCTGCGTGGCCAGCTTGAGTCGCTGCCGCTCTCCCCCGGAGAGGGTCGGCAGCGGCTGGCCGATGGTCAGGTAGCCCAGACCTACGTCCTGCAAGCGGGCCAGCACCCGGTGGGCGGCCGGGACCCTCGCCTCACCGGTACCGAAGAACGCCTCTGCCTCGGTGACCGACATCGCCAGCACCTGCGCGATGTCGCGGCCACCGAGGGTGTAGTCGAGCACCGCAGCCTGGAAGCGCCGGCCCTCGCATTCGATGCAGGTGGCGGCCACCCCCGCCATCATCCCGAGGTCCGTGACGACGACGCCGGCCCCGTTGCACGTGGGGCACGCCCCGTCCGAGTTGGCACTGAACAGCCCGGCCTTGACGCCGTTGGCCTTGGCGAACGCGGTACGCACCGGGTCGAGCAGCCCGGTGTACGTCGCCGGGTTGCTACGCCGCGAGCCGCGGATCGCCGACTGGTCGACCGACACGACCCCGTCGCGGCCGGCGACCGAACCCCGCACGAGCGAGCTCTTCCCCGAGCCGGCCACACCGGTCAGCACGACGAGGACGCCCAGCGGGAGGTCGACGTCGACGTCATGCAGGTTGTTGGCGCTCGCGCCGCGCACCTCCAGTGCTCCGGTGGCGCTGCGCACCGAGGCCTTGAGGCGCGCCCGGTCGTCGAGATGCCGCCCGGTCACGGTACCGCTGGCGCGCAGGTGCTCGACGGTGCCCTCGAAGACCACCTCGCCACCACCGGCACCCGCGCCGGGGCCGAGGTCGACGACCCGGTCGGCGATGGCGATGACCTCCGGCTTGTGCTCGACGACGAGCACCGTGTTGCCCTTGTCGCGCAGTCGGAGCAGCAGCTCGTTCATCCGCTGGATGTCGTGCGGGTGCAGCCCGATGGTCGGTTCGTCGAAGATGTAGGTGACGTCGGTCAGCGACGACCCGAGGTGGCGCACCATCTTGACCCGCTGCGCCTCCCCGCCCGAGAGCGTGCCGCTGGGCCGTTCGAGGCTGAGGTAGCCGAGCCCGATCTCCACGAACGAGTCGATCGTCTCCGCGAGCGCCTCGACCAAGGGGGCCACCGAGGGCTCGTCGATGCCGCGCACCCAGCCGGCCAGGTCGCTGATCTGCAGCGCACAGACGTCCGCGATGCTGGCGCCACGGATGGTGGACGACCGTGCCTCCCGGCTCAGCCGGGTGCCGTCGCACTCCGGGCAGACGGCGAAGGTCACCGCTCGCTCGACGAAGGCGCGGATGTGAGGCTGCAGGGTGTCGATGTCCTTGGCGAGGAACGACTTCTGGATCCTGGGGACGAGACCCTCGTAGGTGAGGTTGATGCCCTCGACCTTGATGCGGACCGGCGGCTTGTAGAGCAGGTCGTCGAGCTCCCGCTTGGTGTACTTCGCGATCGGCTTGTCGGGGTCGAAGAAGCCACAGCCGCGGAAGATCCGCCCGTGCCAGCCGTCCATGCTGTAGCCGGGCACCGTGATCGCGCCCTCGGCCAGCGACCGGCTCGCGTCGTAGAGCTGCGAGAGGTCGATGTCGCTGACCGAGCCCATCCCCTCGCAGCGCGGGCACATGCCGCCGGTGACACTGAACGCGCGCCGCTCCTTCACCGTCCGGCCCCCGCGCTCGAGCGTGACCGCACCGGCCCCGCTGACCGAGGCGACGTTGAAGGAGTACGCCTGCGACGAGCCGATGTGCGGCTGACCCAGCCGGCTGAAGAGGATGCGCAGCATCGCGTTGACATCGGTGGCCGTGCCGACGGTCGAGCGCGGGTCGCCGCCCATCCGCTCCTGGTCGACGAGGATCGCGGTCGTCAGACCCTCGAGCACGTCGACGTCCGGGCGGCGCAGCGTGGGCATGAACCCCTGGACGAAGGCGCTGTAGGTCTCGTTGATCATCCGCTGCGACTCGGCGGCGATCGTGCCGAAGACCAGCGAGCTCTTGCCCGACCCGGACACGCCGGTGAACACCGTCAGCCGCCGCTTGGGGATCTCGACGCTGATGTCCTTCAGGTTGTTGACCCGCGAGCCGCGCACCCGGATGAGGTCGTGGCGGTCGGCGGCGTGCGCGACGTTGCCGGTCACGCTCATCGGTCCTGCAGCACGGTCATCGGCGCGGCCGACACCGGGTCCCGCTGCCGGACCGGTCTCGTCACCTGCTTGACGACACAGGCCGGCATCCCCTCGACCTCCCCGGCGGCCTCGCGCCGGAAGGCGCCGGGGGGCATACCGACGAGCTCCGCGAAACGGGTGCTGAAGGTGCCGAGGGACGAGCAGCCCACGGCGAAGCAGACCTCCGTGACGCTGAGGTCGCCGCGGCGCAGCAGGGTCATAGCCCGCTCGATCCGTCGGGTCATGAGGTAGGCGTACGGCGACTCGCCGTAGGCGACCCGGAACTCGCGGCTGAGGTGGCCCGCCGACAGGTGCACGCCGCGCGCGAGCGCCTCGACGTCGAGCGGCTGGGCGTAGTCACGGTCCATCCGGTCGCGCACGCGGCGTAGCCGCTGGAGGTCGCGACGGCGCTGCTCCTCGGCGGGGGTCCTGGTCATCCCGCTGATCGTGTCACGCTGAAGGTCACCGTCGGGCCACGGTGACCGTGCGCTCGCCGCGGATGTGCAGGTCGGTGCGACTCAGCAGCGTGTGGGGCCCGTCCGGGGCCACGAGCACGGCCAGCGTGGCCCGGTCGTCGTCGTCGAGCGCGTCGCCCAGCTGCTCCGCGAGCCGCGAGAACCAGCCCCACGCATACCGGTTCGCCTCGGGCGACTCCGGTGGGTCGAGGTCCACGGTGAGGGTCTGCTCGCCGGTCACCGTCCAGCCGGCGGCCGTCAGCCGGGCTGGCCACGCGGCGTCCATCATCGGCAGCAGGTCGCGGTGCGCCTCGGCGAGCCGCTGGCTCAGCCGCGCCTCGAACCCCGGCCGGCCGACGCCGAGGTCGTCGGGCAGGAACCGCAACGCCTCCTCGAACTCCGCGACGGCGAGCACGCCGCCCGGCGTCGTCACCGCCCGCAGCTCGGCGAGCACCCGCACGGGGTCGGCGAGATGGTGCAGCGCGAGCGACGACCAGGCCAGGTCGACGGGCCCGAGGTCGGGCCATCCCGCGTCGAGGTCGGCCACTCGCGTGGTGACCCGGTCGGCCAGGCCCCGGCGGGCGGCCGCGGCCTCGAGGCGACCCAGCGACTCGGGCGAGACGTCGACCGCCACCACCTCGGCGCCAGGGAAGACGTCGGCCAGGGCCAGCGTCCCCACGCCCGTGCCGGCGCCCAGGTCGACGATCCGCTGGGGCGGCGCGTCGGGCACGGCGGCGCTCACCAGCGTCATGGCCTGCGACCAGTACGCGTGGAGCACAACGGCGTCAAGGTCGAGCAGGTCGGCGAGGTCGGCGTCGTGGCGGTGCGGCGCGTCCGCCTGTCCGTGGGCGTGGGCGTGGGTGTGCGGGGTGGCGTGCGGCATGCCCGCCACGGTAGGCGTTCTTTGCCCAGTCGACATACTATCTTGCGTATGACGCAAGAGGCCACCCTCGATGCGGTGATCCGCGCCCGGATCCGAGGCCTGCGCCTGGCCCGAGGGTGGTCCCTCGACGCCCTCGCCGGGCGCTGCGCCATGAGCGCCTCCACGCTGAGCCGGATCGAGACCGGTCATCGACGGATCTCGCTCGACCAGCTCGTGCCACTGGCCCGCGCGCTCGGGACCACGCTCGACCAGCTCGTCGAACCGGTCGGCCCCGCGGACGACGACGACGTCGTCATCCGCCCCCACCGA
>JBDSYO010000065.1:0-13778 GCA_039925625.1 Lapillicoccus sp.
AGCTCAAGGCGGGCCTGGCCCCCGAGCTCGTCGACGAGCTCAACCGGATCGCGCTGCCGTTCGGCGAGACGGCGCCGTCCGACGCCGAGCTGCGGATCGCCCAGGCCCAGCTCGTCGGCTGGCTCGAAGGGCTCTTCCACGGCATCCAGACCGCCCTCTTCGCCCAGCAGATGGCGGCGCAGCAGCAGCTGCAGGGGATGCGCCGGGCCCTGCCCCCGGGGCACCCGGCCGGCGAGGAGCCGGCGCCCGGCATGCCCGGCCAGATGGGTGGCCCCCAGAGCCCCGGCGCGTCGGGCACCGGCCAGTACCTCTAGTCCGCGGGGCAAGCAGGGCCGGGACATGGTTGTCTGGTCCCGCTACGGGGGTGGCCCGACGGTCTGAGTGAGGACGTGTGATGCCCGGAGCCATCCCCGCGTTGCCGACGCCCCTCACCCCCCTCAAGGGGCGCGCCCGCGACGTCGACGCCGCAGCCGCCCTGCTGTCCCACCCCGATACCCGGCTGCTGACGCTGACCGGCCCGGGTGGCGTGGGCAAGACCCGGCTCGGCATCGAGGTGGCCCGCCGGTGCGCCCCCCGGTTCGTCGACGGGGCCGCCTTCGTCGACCTGGCGGCCGTGCGCGACCCCGACCAGGTGCCGGCCGAGATCGCTCGAGCCCTGGGCCTACAGGCCAGCGGAGTCGCGGAGCTGGCCCACGCCCTGCGCGAGCGGCACCAGCTCATCGTCCTCGACAACCTCGAGCACGTCACCGGGGCGGCGGCCGGTCTGGCGCTCCTGCTCGCCGACGGCCCGGACCTGAAGATCCTCGGGACCAGCCGCATCCGGCTCCGGCTGCGCGGGGAGCAGGTCGTCGTCGTCCACCCGCTGCCGGTACCCCCGGTCGGGGCGCTCGACGTGGCGACCGCCGAGGGGTATGCGTCGGTGGCGGTCTTCGTCCAGGCGGCCCGCAGCGCTGCCTCCGACTTCGCCCTCGACGCCGGCAACGTCGACACCGTGGCCGAGATCTGTCGTCGCCTCGACGGCCTGCCCCTCGCGCTCGAGCTCGCGACAGCGCGGCTCGGTGTGCTCGACCCGGCCGGGCTCCTGGCCCGGATGGTGCCGGCCCTGCCCCAGCTCGTCGGTACCGCCGCCGACGCCCCCGACCGCCACCGCTCCCTCGGCGCCGCGATCGACGGCAGCTTTGCCCTCCTCACCGCACCTGAGCGCGCCCTCTTCCGGACGGTGTCGGTGTTCCGCGGAGGCTTCGCGCTGGACGCCGTCGAGGCGGTCAGCGACGATGCCGAGGCGGCCGACCGCCTCTCGGGCCTGGTCGACGCCAGCCTCGTGCGCCGGGAGTCCCTGCCCTCCGGGACACCGCGGTTCCGGATGCTCGAGACGATCCAGGAGTTCGCCGCCCAGCAGCTGCGCGGGAGTGGCGACGAGGACAAGGTGCAGGCCCGGCATACCCAGTGGTGCATCGACCTCGCCGAGACCGCCCGGGCCGCGTCGTACGTCCCCGGCGAGATGGCGCACCTCGACCGGCTGGCCGCCGAGCGCGCCAACTGGACGTCGGCCCTGACCCGGTGCGTCACCGACGACCGGGGGGCGGGCCTGCGCCTGACGACGGCCCTCGCCTGGTTCTTCGTCACGGCCGGACCGGTGCACGAGGGGTACGAGTGGGCCGTGGCCTTCCTCGACGGGGCGACGGTCGAGCTGCTCGACGACGTCGTCGCCGGCGCCGACGCCCTCGCCGAGGGTGGTCTGCTGGCCTGCCTGTCGGGCGACCTGGTGCGCGCCGGGCCCTGGGTGGACGAGGCGGTGCGCCGCTGGCGGGCCATCGGCCGGCCCGGCCCTCTCGCGGCCGCTCTCGGGTATGCGTCGACCGTGGCCTTCGCGACCGGAGACTGGGCCCGGGCGCTGACCGAGAGCCAGGAGGCGGTGGACCTGGCCAAGGCCGACGGCAACGACATCTCCGCGGCCATCCTCCTCTACTCGTGGGGGCAGGCCCTGGCCCTCAACGGGGCACCGGACCGGGCTATGGGCGCCTTCGAGGAGAGCATCGCCCTGCTCACGGCCGCCCGCTTCGAACGCCCGATGTGCTGGCCGATGAGCGGCCTCGCCGACCTGCGCCTTGCGGCCGGTGACGCCGCGGCCGCGGCGGGGCTCTACCGCCGCGACATCGTGGTAGCCCACCGACACCGGTCGATGATGACGCTGCTCAGCGAGCTGCCGAAGCTCGCGGGCGCCCTCCTGGCCTCCGCGGAGCCGGAGCAGGCCGCGTACGTCCTGGGGCTGGCCTCGTCCCTGCGCGCGTCCATGGGCGGAACCCCCATCGGTCAGGACGCGGAGAGCCGCGTGACGGACGCGACCCAGGCTGCGCTGCCGGTCCAGCCGTACGACGTCGCGTGGAACGCCGGTCGCCAGCGCCCGCTCGACGCCGCGGTCGCCGACGGCTTCCGCTACCGGGCCACGGCGGGCGCCGCCCAGGCGAGGGACCTGACCCGCCGCGAACGCGAGGTGCTCGACCAGCTGGCCCAGGGCCTCCCCGACCAGGTCATCGCCGCGGCGCTGTTCATCAGCGTGCGCACCGTCCAGAACCACGTCGCCCACATCTTCGACAAGCTCGGGGTGCGTACGCGCACCGCGGCCGCCCACGCCTACCTGACCCATCCCGAGCTTCATCGCGGTGGATCTCACCCCCTCTGAGGGGTGATGTCCACCGCGATCCCTGCCGTGAGGCCGTCAACGACACCGTGGCCGCTCAGCCGGTGGTGCGTCGGACGGTCTCGACGCCGGGGAACTCGATGTGCGGCGTACCGTCGGCCTCTCGGGCGAGACGGATCCGGGCACCCACGTTGGGGCCGCCGGCCATCACGTAGGTTCCGTCGGTCATCACGCTCAACGGGATCACCCGGGGTCCGATCCGCAGCTGCAGCTCGGCGCCCTCGCGAACCACTGACCAGCCGCCCTCGTAGTGGCCCAGCCAGGGTTCGATCGCCTTGCCGTCCACCGCTCGGGCCTGCCGGCCGAGCTCGGCAAGGGTCGCCAGGGACCCCGCCGCACTGGCCAGGGTGGCCGCCCGGCCGGCCCCGTTGAGGCCGAGGCGGTCGCTCAGGAGCTGGTCGAGGACGAAGAGGTTCCACAGGCTCCCCGTGGGTCCGGGATTGACGTTGCTGAGCACGACCAGCCCGAGGTCGTGCTCGGGCAGGAACGCCATGTACGTCGTGAAGCCATCGAAGCCTCCGGAGTGCCAGACCAGCCGAGACCCGTCGGTGTACTCGTCGCTGAACCAGCCCATCGCATACCCGGAGGTCAGGACGTCCGGGTTCCACGCGCCGTAGAAGAGTGGGGCCGCGACGTGCGGTCTCCAGCACTCGGTGAGGTTGGCCGCCGAGACGACCTGGCGGCCGGTGACCGAGCGGCCCTGGCGCAGCTGAAGCCGTACCCACGTCGCCATCTCGGTCACGCTGGCCCAGGCCGCCCCGGCCGGGGCCCATGCCCCGATCGGTGCGAACGGCAGCATCGTCGCGCGGGGCCGCAGGTCGAACCCGTACCCCTCCGCGTAGTCGTCGACCAGCCCCCGTGGGTCGCTGCTTATCCGGACGGCGGCCATCCCCGACGGCCCGAAGACGCGTTCCTGCATCGCGTTGGCGTAGGCCGCCTCCAGGTCGCCGGGAGCGACCCCGGTGGCCAGCAGCGGCAGATACCCGCCGACGGTCTGAACCGTGTTGTTGTAGACCCACTTCTGGTCCACCCGGGGGGCCACCACCGGAAGGTTGACCACCGACTGCAGCAGCTGCGGAGCGGTCAGGCTGTCGAAGTGCAGCTCCGACTGGATGGTCGCGGGCTCGCCCAACCCCGACGCCATTCCCAGCAGGTCCCGCACCCGCAGCCCCCGCGTGATCGCCTCGGTCGGGGCCCGGAAACCGGACCACACCTCAACGACCTTCTGGTCCCACCCCAGTGTGCCCTGGTCGACGTAGCCGGCCACCAGCGCCGCCGTCATCGCCTTCGTGGTCGAGGCCACCGCGAAGTGCGTGTCCGTCGTCACCGGCTTGCGCCCCCTCAGGGTGCGCGAACCGAACGTCGCCGTGTGCAGCACCGCGTCGGCACTGACCACTGCGAGCGCACCGCCGACGTTCTGCATCTGGTCGAACGCCGACCCCACCGCTGCGTCGAACGCCGCCCAGTCACCGGGGGACGGCTTCGGACCGCCGCGGGGCGCCGCGGTCGCCCCCGACGACGTCCCCATCGCCAGACCCCCCGCTAGGGCCGTCGCCGCCGCCCCCTGCAACATCACGCGTCTGGACACGTCTGACACCACGTCGATCTCCTTGACTTCGGCCGACCCGGGTCAACCCCGCGGTCCGACTCAGCATGGAGATCAGCGCCCGGATTCGCCTGAGCAGTTCTGCTCATCTGGCCGCATCAGTCGGACAGGCACTCGCTGACGTCCGGCGCGGCATACCCGCGTGAACCGGACGGCCGCACCACCTGGTGCCTGTCCGACGCGCGGCATCGTTGGGTAATTCTGCTCACGTGCCCGCCCGAGTGCGGACCGATACTCTCGGCCGGTGCCTGAGATCCCGGGACCCGACCTGCCAGGACCGGACGGGGGTCGGGTCGCGCGTCGGAGCGTGCTGAAGGGCGCGGCCGCAGCCGGGCTGGTCGCCGCCGCGGTCCCCTACGGCGCGTCGTCGGCCGCCGCCGATGGAGCGCCGGCCGGTGACTGGGCGGCTTTCGACCAGTCGGTACGGTCGGCCTTCGACCGGCTGCAGCTGGTCGGCGCCGCGGTCGCCGTCGTCAGCCGCGACGCGGTGCTCCACACGACGACGCTCGGGTCGCGGCAGCTGAGCCCGCGGCGTCCAGTCACGCCGGACACGGCGTTCGTCGTGGCCTCCGTGAGCAAGCCGCTGACGGCCACGATGGTGGCCGGCTACGTCGACGAGGGACGGCTCTCGTGGGACCAGCCCGTAGTGGACGCGTGGTCCGGTTTCCGGGCGCCGACGGACGAGCTGACCCGCACGCTGAAGGTTCGCGACCTGCTCAACATGTGGTCCGGCATCGGCCGCGACGCCGCCAAGGACCTGCACGTCTCGGACATGAGCGCGGCCGACGTCGTGCGGGGACTGGTCAACTACCCCGTTCTCGGCCCGCCCCACCAGACCTACCTCTACAACAACGACGTGTATGCGTTGGGCGGCTACCTCCCCCTGCTCGCCGGCGGGGTCCCCCTGGCCGACGTCGGGCCGGCCTACCACCAGGCGATGCACGACCGGCTGTTCGGCCCGGCGTGGATGCGCTCGGCGCGGATGGTGACCGACCCTCGGACCGCCTACGACGACTACGCCACCGGCTACGGGTTCGACCTCCGGGGTCGGGTCACCGAGATCCCCTTCGCGTCCGACGGCGGGGCGGCTCCGGCGGGCGCCGCCGTGGCGAGCATCAACGACCTGGCGGCGTTCGTCCGCCTCCAGCTGCGCGGCGGGCTCTCGACCACCGGCGCCCGGGTGGCATCCGCCGCGAACCTCGCAGACTGCTGGACGCCGGAGTGGCACGAGACGGCGGCGCCCGGGGCAGGGGGCGACCTCAGGGGGGTCGGGTACGGGCTCGGCTTCAGCCGGTTCGACTACCGCGACGGCACCCAGCTGGTGTGGCACAACGGCACGCTCGACGGGTTCACGGCCTACGTGGGGTTCCTCCCCCAGCACGACCTGGGCGTCGCCGTCGTAACGAACATGAACCTCTACCCGACCGGGGAGAGCCTGCAGCTGCACGTCATCTCGCTCCTGCTCGAGCAGCGGCTGGGCCTCGTCCCCGGGGCGGCCGAGAAGGCGGTGGCCGCTGGCGAGGCGCAGCTCGCCGCGTTGACCGCCCTCCGCAGCGACACCGTGGCGGTCGACGTCAAGGCGGTGCACCCGTACCTCGGCTTCTACGAGAACGGCTACCGGCTGGTCCGCGAGCAGGGCACCCTGCAGCTGCTCGTCGGCCCCCGGCGTTGGCCTCTCGCCGCCCGGCGTGACGGCGGCTACCTCACCTCGGAGGGCGGCGCGCCGGGCACGAAGGTCATGCTGACGACGACCGCCGACGGGCGGCGGCGGATGGAGATCGACGGGTTCGAGACCGTCACCCAGGTCATCGGGCTGCCCTGACCGCCATCCTCACACCGCCGTTGGTGTCAGCCGGTGGTGCGACGGACGGTCTCGAGACCGACGAGCGCGACCCGGGGCGTACCGTCCGTGCCGCGGCGCAGCGACCGCGTCTGCACGTCGGTGGGAGCGCGGAAGCCCGGGTAGGCGTCGACGGCCTTGGTGTCCCAGCCCAGGACGCCCGCATCGACATAGGTGCCCACGAGCGCGGCGGTCATCGACTTCGTCACCGAGCCGACCCGGAACCCTGTCCGGTTCGTTCGTCACCGGTCTGCGGCCCTGGAGGCTGCGCGCCCCGAAGGTCTTGGTGTGCAGGACGGCGTCGGCGCTGACGACCGCGACCGCCGCACCGATCGTGCCGTCGAACGCCCCCCAGTCCGCCGCCGCCACGCTCATCCCGTGGTCCGGCGGACGGTCTCGGCGCCGTCGATCTCCAGGTGGGGCGTGCCGTCGGCCTCACGGGCGAGCGTGACGTGGGTGCCCTGGAGGATGCCCTGGGTCGCCATGTAGGTGCCGTCAGCCAGCGCGAGCAGCGCGAAGACCCGCGGGCCGAGGCGCAGGGACAGGTCCCGTCCGTGGAGGGTCAAGGACCATCCCGCTTCGTAGTAGCCGAGATACGGGTCGACGGCCTTCGCGTCGACCTTGCGGGTCCGGTCGCCCAGCTCGACCAGCCCAGCCATGGCCGCCGCACCCTGCGCCATGGGGTTCAGCCCGGTGGAGAGGTCCAGCCCGAGCTGCCGGGCCGCAAGGAGGTTGAGCACCTGGCCCGACCACTGCAGCCCGGTCGGCGTGGGGTTCATGTTGGTGAGGACGACGACCCCGAGGTCGTGCTGGGGCAGGAAGGCGATATAGGAGGTGAAGCCGTCGATGCCGCCGGAGTGCGTCACCAGACGCGTCCCGTCGGGATAGTCGATGACACTCCAGCCCAGGGCGTACTGGACCGCCACCGGCAGGCCCGGGGTGCTCTGCGTGATGTGCGGCTTCCAGCACTCGGCGAGGTTGGCCTCGGAGACCACCTGGCCGCCGGTCACCGAGCGCCCGCGGCGCAGCTGCAGGCGCACGTAGGCGGCCATGTCGGTCACCGTGCTGAGCGCGCAGCCGACCGGGGCGTAGCTGCCGACCGGTCCGTAGGGCAGCTCCACCGGTCGGGCCCGCAGGTCGAAGCCGCACCCGGTGCCATAGTCGTCGACCACGCCGCGCGGGTCGTCCGCCGCCACCGTGCTGGTCATCCCGGCGGGACGCCAAAGCCGGTCCCGCATGGCGTTGGCGTACGCCGCGGTCAGGTCGCGCGGGGCCACCCCGGTCGCGAGCAGCGGCAGGTAGCCGCCGACCGCGTACACCGTGTTGTTGTAGAAGAAGCTCGTGTTCGGCGGGTGCGCCACCGGCAGGTTGACCAGGCTCTGGAGCAGCTGCTCAGCGGTGGGATCCCCCTGGTGGAAGTCCATCGCGGGCGGCGCCTCGATGCCCGTGGCCATCCCCAGCAGGTCGCGCACCCGGAGCGACTCGGTGAGCGCGGGGGTCGGCGCGCGGAACGCCGGGTATGCCGTGACCACTCTCTGGTCCCACCACAGCACCCCTTGGTCGACGTAGGTCGCCACCAGCTCGGCGGTCATCGACTTCGTCGTCGAGGCCACGAGGAAGTGCGTGTCGGGGGTCACCGGCTTGCGGCCCGTGAGGCTGCGGACGCCGAACGTCCTGGTGTGCAGCACTGCGTCTGCGCTGACCACCGCGACCGCACCACCGACGTTGTTCAGCTGGTCGAACGCCGCCCCCACCGCCGCGTCGAACGCCGCCCAGTCGGTCGGCTGGGGCTTCTTCGGTGCGGCGGACGCGGAGGTCCCGGACACCGCCGCCGATCCCGTCGCCACCGCCGACGCGGCGAGGCCCCGCAGCACAGTTCGGCGGGACAGGGCGTCGGCCATCGAGGCTCCTCGTGTCGGTCGGTGCGGTCAGGGCAGTACACCGCAGATCCTCGACGCCTCGTGCCCTTTCCACCTGAGCAGATCTGCTCACCTGGTCGCCCGGTTTCGTGACGGGCGTCGGCACTGGCGTCACCCGGTGGTGCGCCGGACGGTCTCGAGTCCCATGAGCTCGATGTGGGGGGTTCCGTCGGCCTCCTTGGCCAGCTTCACCGGTGTGGTGACCGAAGGTCCGTGCCCGATGACGTAGCTGCCGTCGGGCATCGGCACCAGCGGCATGACGCGCGGCCCCAGTCGCAGCTGCAGCTGCTGGCCCTCGAGAACGAGCTCGTAAGCGGCTTCGTAGTGGCCGAGGTAGGGCGTTAGCGCCTGCCTGTCCAACGGCGTCCCCTGCTTGCCGAGGGCGGCGAGGCGCTCGAGGTAGGAGTCCACGTAGGCGAGGGCCTTCGCCGGCTGGCCGAGGTTGAGCTGCAGCGTCTGGTTGAGCAGCACGTCGAGCAGGTAGGGGTTGGCGAAGACGCTGCTGTCCATGTTGTTCATCACCACCAGCCCCAGGTCCTGCTGCGGCAGGAAGGCGACGAAGCAGGAGAACCCGTCGAGGTTGCCGCCGTGGTGGATCACCACCGAGCCGTCCTTGAGCTCCTCCCGGAACCAGCCGAGCGCATAGTTCCAGCGGACGACGTCGGGTCCGGACGCCCCGGCCACGGGAAGCTCGACGCCGGGCACCCAGCACTGGGCCAGGTTCGCCGCCGACACCACGCGGTTCCCGGTCACCGACAGGCCCTGCCGCAGCTGGAGCCGCGCCCAGCTGGCCAGGTCGGTCATGGTGGTCAACACGCCCCCGACCGGCGCGACGCCACCGACCGGTGGGTATGCGAGCGGGGCCGCTCGGGGCCGCAGGTCGAAGCCGTAACCCGTGGCGTAGTCGTCGACCAGCCCGCGCGGGTCGGAGGCGATCCGGCTCTCGGTCATGCCCGCCGGACGGAAGACCCGGTCCCGCATGGCCTCGGCGTAGGCCGCGGGCAGGTCGGCCGGGGCCACACCGGTGGCGAGCAGAGGCAGGTAGCTGCCCACGGCATACACGGTGTTGTTGTAGAAGAACGTCGTGCCGGGTCGGTCGATGACGTCGAAGGTCTGGACGGCCTTCAGATGCTGCGCAGCGGTCGGCTCACCCTGGTGGAAGTCGATCGCGGGCGGCGCCCCGATGCCCGTTCCCATCCCTAGGAGGTCACGCACGCGGAGGGTGCGGGTCAGCTCGGCAGTGGGCGCCCGGAAGCCCGACCACACGTCGACCGCCGGCTGGTCCCAGCCGAGCACCCCCTGGTCGACGTAGGTCGCGACCAGCCCCGCCGACATCGACTTGGTCACCGACGCCACGAGGAACCGGGTGTGCTCGGTGACCGGGCGCCGGGGGGAGAGGCTGCGCGAACCCAACGTCACCGTGTGCAGGACACGATCGGCGCTGACGACCGCGACCGCCGTCCCCACCAGCCGCATCCGGTCGAACCCGAGCTGCACCGCCCGGTCGAAGGCCGCCCAGTCGGTCGGCGGTGGCTTGTTCGGCGCGGCCGAGGCGGATGCCGCGGACACCGACATCGAGCCGGTCGCCAAGGCGGAAGCGGCCAGCCCCTGCAACATCGTCCGGCGGGACAGGCCGTCGGCCATCATGACTCCTCCGGTCACGCTGCGCCCAGCACGTAGCACTAGGGCGACGCTAGGGACTCGACGCACGCTCCGCCTGAGCAAATCTGCTCACCTGGCCGGGCGCTAGGTCCAGGAGGAGCGCTCCCGGGTCGTCGGCGCATACCGGCTGTCCCACTGCACGAACGGCCGCTCGAGCCGGTAGTGCAGGTCCGGCTGGCGCACGAGCACCACGTAGCCGCCGTTCTCGGGGTTCTCCAGCGCCTCGAAGTACTCGACGCTCCAGTGGAACCAGCGCATGCAGAACAGCCGCATCGTCAGACCGTGCGTCACGATGACGAGGTTCTGGTCGGCCACCGTCTCGACGTCGAACGAGCGCCACAGCGACTCCAGGAAGGTGCTGACCCGGTCGTAGACGTCCGACCCCGACTCGCCGTCCGTGAACCGGTAGTAGAAGTGGCCGTACTCGTTGCGCAGCTTCTTCTGCGCCGAGATGTCGTCCGGATCCTGGAAGTTCGCCCAGTCCTGCTCCCGGAGACGCGGCTCCACGCGCACCTCGTCGAGGGGCACCCCGAGGTCCAGGGCCGCGATGGTCTGGCGCACTCGAACGTACGGCGACGCATACATCGTCACCGGCTCACCCGCGAGGTATGCGCGCAGCTCGCGACCGGTCGCGGCCGCCTGCTCGATCCCCGTGGGGGTCAACGACAACGCGTGGTCGGGCACCGTCTCGTAGATCGTGTCGTCGATGTTGCCCTGCGACTCGCCGTGGCGGACGAGGACGATGCGCTTCGGCCGGGCGGTGAGCGCCATCAGCAGGGCGCCATCAACCGACGGCCCTGGCGGCGGCCCGGCCGGCGACCCGCCCCGAGAAGAGGCAGCCGCCGAGGAAGGTGCCCTCGAGGGAGCGGTAGCCGTGCATGCCGCCGCCGCCGAACCCGGCGACCTCGCCCGCGGCGTACAGGCCCGGCAGCGGGCTGCCGTCGGGGTGGAGCACCCGGCTGCCGAGGTCGGTCTGCAGGCCTCCCAGCGTCTTTCGTGTGACGACCGACAGGCGGACGGCGATGAGCGGCCCGTGGGCGGGGTCGAGCAGCCGGTGCGGGGCGGCGGTGCGGATGAGCTTGTCGCCGAGGTAGCGGCGGGCGCCGTGGATGGCCGTCACCTGGGCGTCCTTGGCGAAGGGGTTGGCCATCTCCCGGTCGCGCTCGACGACCTGGCGCTCGATCTCGTACGGGTCGAGCGGAGCGTCGGGGGTCAGGGCGTTCATCCGCTCGACGAGACCGTGGATGGTCGTGGCGGTGACGAAGTCGTCGCCGTGGTCGACGAAGTCCTGCACCGGCTTCGAGGCGCTGCCATGTCGCAGGCGCACCCGCCCGAGCACCTGGCGCACGGACTTCCCTGTGAGGTCGGGGTTCTGCTCGGAGCCCGAGAGGGCGAACTCCTTCTCGAGGATGCTCTGCGTCAGGACGAACCACGAGTGGTCGAACCCGCTCCGGCGCAGGTGTTCCAGGGTTCCCAGCGTGTCGAAGCCGGGGAAGAGCGGGGCGGGCAGCCGACGTCCGGCACCGTCGAACCACATCGACGACGGGCCCGGCAGGATGCGGATGCCGTGGCCGGCCCAGATCGGTGCCCAGTTGTGCAGGCCCTCGACGTAGTGCCACATGCGGTCGCCGTTGATGACGCTGGCGCCGGCGCTCTGGGTGATGCCCAGCATCCGGCCGTCGACGGACGCGGGGACGCCGGCGACCATGTGCTCGGGCGGGGTACCCAGCCGGGCGGGCCACGCGGCCCGGACGAGGTCGTGGTTGCCACCGATGCCGCCGGAGGTGACGACGACCGCCTGCGCGGTGAGCTCGAACTCGCCCGCGCGGTCGCGGTTCGTCGCGTGGCCGCGGGCCTGGGTGGCCGGAGCGAGGACGGTGCCGCGTACCCCGGTGACCGTGCCGCCTTGGACGACCAGCTCGTCCACCTGATGGCGGAATGCGAACCGCAGCAGACCGGTCCGCTCGGCCTCGACCGCCTTGCGCAGGAACGGTTCCACGACCCCCGGGCCGGTACCCCACGTGACGTGGAAGCGCGGCACCGAGTTGCCGTGTCCACCCGCGCGCCCGTCGCCCCGCTCCGCCCAGCCCACGACGGGGAACCACCGCATACCCATCTCGTGGAGCCAGGCCCGCTTCTCGCCGGCCGCGAAGTCGACGTAGGCCCGTGCCCACAGCCCCGGCCAGTGGTCTTCCGGCCGGTCGAACCCCGCCGTGCCCTGCCAGTCCTGCCAGGCGAGCTCGACGGAGTCCTTGACGCGCATCCGCCGCTGTTCGGGAGAGTCGACGAGGAACAGCCCCCCGAACGACCAGAACGCCTGGCCGCCGAGGTTGGCCCGCGACTCCTGGTCGACGACGACGACCGAGCGACCGGCGTCGGTCAGCTCGGTCGCCGCGACGAGGCCGGCGAGACCGGCCCCGACGACGATCGCGTCAGCGTCGGTCACGAGCCGGTCACAGGCTCTCGAGCTGCTTGACCAGGCTCGGCACGCGGTCGAGGTAGCCCGGCTTCTCGAAGCCCGCGATGCCCGCGTTGCCGAGGATGACGTGGTCGGTGCCGATGGCGGCGAGGGCGCCGAACCGGTCGACCATCTGATCGTCGGACTCGTTGGCGAAGTCCATCCGGCTGAGCACGGTCTTCTCGATCTCGGCGTAGTCGCGCCCGACGGCGGCGCAGTGGCCGCGGATCACGTCGTACTTGGCCTTCACCGCGTCCGGGCCCATGTCGAAGATGTTGCAGGCGTCGGCGTACTGCGCCACCATCCGCAGCGTCTTCTTCTCGCCCCCACCGCCGATGAGGATGCGCGGGTGAGGTTTGCTCACCGCCTGCGGACGGTTGAGCGGGCGCTCCAGCTGGTAGTGCTGGCCAACGAACGCGCTGTCGTCATCGGACCACATCTGGTGGGCCAGGCGCAGGGTCTCCTCGAGGCGCTCGAACCGCTCCGACGTGCCGGGGTAGGGCACGCCGAGACCGCGGTGCTCCTCCTCGTTCCAGGCGGCGCCCACCCCGAACCAGGCGCGGCCGCTCGACAGGACGTCGAGGGTCGTCACCGTCTTGATGAGCAGGCCCGGGTGCCGGTAGGTGACGCCGGTGACCATGGTGCCGAGGGTGATCTGCTCGGTGACCCCCGCGGCGTACGCGAGGGCGCTGTAGCCCTCGAGCATGTCGTTCTCCGGCGGGCCCACCATGGAGATCTGGAAGAAGTGGTCCATGACCCAGAGGCTGGCCATGCCCGCCTGGTCGGCGTCGCGGGCGATCCGGGCGAACGTGGGTCCGATGCCCTCGGGGGCGTCGGGCCAGGTGAAGTTCGAGACCTGCAAGCCAAGTTTCATGTGTTAAAGGTATGCCGGTGACCTCGGCACCGCCTGTGCGCCTCCCCGTCCTCCCCCGCGTGCCGTGGTGGGGGCTGCTCTCGGCGGTCGGGGCGCCGGTCGCCCTCACCGGCGGCTGGCTCTGGGCGGGTGGGTCGACGCGGGGCTACGACCCGGTGCGCCAGACGATCAGCGACCTCGCCGCCGCCGACGCCCCGTCGCGCTGGGTGATGACGGTGGCGCTCGTCCTCACGGGCCTGGCCCACATCGTCACCGCCGTCGGGATGCGCCCGGCCGACATCACGGGGCGCGTGCTGCTCGGCGTGGGCGGGGTGGCCACCCTGCTCGTGGCATGGATCCCGAACTCGGTGGCCGGGCGCAACGTCGTCGGGCACATGATCGTCGCCTATCTGGCGTTCGCGACCCTCAGCGTCTGGCCCGCCGTCATCGCCGTGAACCGCCCGGACGCGCCGACGGTGCTGCGCCGCCGGTTCGGGCAGGTCGTGGCGGTCGTGCTCGGGGTGCTCGTGCTCCTGACGATCGCCGACATCGTCACCGGCGGGGCGACGCTGGGCCTTCGCGAACGTCTCCTCGCGACCGCCCAGGCTCTGGCCCCACTGGCCGTCGTCGCCGGCCTCGTCCTCGAGAAGGACCCCGGTTCGGCCGCCGATCCCCCGCGTTCCCCGTTGTCGGCCTGACCCACCTCTGAACTTCTGCCCAATAGGAGCGCAGCGCACGG
>JBDSYO010000066.1:0-6600 GCA_039925625.1 Lapillicoccus sp.
ACCGTGGGGCCAACCCGGGCCGGGAGCCGAGGCCATCTGCTTGAGTGGCCCCAGGTGGCCGTCGGGGCGCGCAGATCGCCCCAACGTCCGACCTGGTTGTGGGGCCGCAGCCCCTCGGCGGCCCCACAACCATTCGGTCGCCGATGACGCGGTCATGCCGGGGCTCTCGCTCCCGGCCCACCACGAATGGTGCCCGGATCGCGCCCGCTGCGGGAAAGCGGGGATCCGACCCTGTCCGCCATCGACTCGGAGCACCGCGGCTTGGGGGGGGTGACGCGTTGTTCCGTGCCGTAATCCTCCGCCCTGTGGGTGACGGCGGGCCATCGACTTTGCCAAGTCTTTAACGTTGGCTGAGCGTTTACCGGTCAGTTCAGGGTGGTTCCGACGCGTTCCGCCCGGTTGGCGGCCTATGTCGTCTCATTGGGTGGACACCAGCGGGTGCACCACCCGCCGCCTCAGCGGTCGGGATCGACGTTAGCGCGCACCCAGGCGACGATCTCGGTCGTCGTCGCGCCCGGCGTGAAGACGGTGGCCACGCCGAGCGCCGTGAGCTCCGGGATGTCGTCCTCGGGGATGATGCCACCGCCGAAGACGACGATGTCGGCGGCGTCGCGGGCGCGCAGGAGCTCGACGACCTTCTTGAACAGGGTCATGTGGGCCCCCGAGAGGATGGAGAGGCCGACCGCGTCGGCGTCCTCCTGGATCGCGGCCTCGACGATCTGCTCCGGCGTCTGGTGGAGCCCGGTGTAGATGACCTCCATCCCCGCGTCGCGCAGGGCGCGAGCGACGACCTTGGCCCCGCGGTCGTGCCCGTCCAGCCCCGGCTTGGCCACGACCACCCGGATCGGCGTGCCGGTGCCCGCCAGCGGCTCCTCGCGGTCGTCCTGGCCTGACTGCGCGGCCGGACCGTCGGGGCCGTGTGCGGGCGGCGTCGTCGCCGCGGCGGAGTCACTCATGGTCGGAGCGTACCGAAGGGGGTCGGGGGGCTATCGTCACGGCACCATGACACCGCCGCCTGGTCACCTCGCGCCCAGCGACCGTCCCGGCCGGAACCGCGCGGCCGACGGTCGGTCGCCCGGCGCCTGTACGCGTCGGGCCCGGTCGGCGGCGGCGGCGCTGCTGGGCGTCGAGGGCCGGCTCGCCGGCGCGGCCCGCACGGCGGCCCGGTCCGTGGCCGCGCCGATCGCCCCGTTGGCCGCCGCCGTCGTGCAGGCGGGCGGCATCCTCGGCGAGACCGCAGGAGCCCTGGCCACGCCCACCGGTCTGGCCGGGGCCGCCGTGGAGGCGCTTTGGCTCGGCACCCACCTGGCCATCTACCCGCTCGGGCTCGTCGGGGCCCGGACCCGCGACATCACCCACGGCTACCGCATCGAGCATCTGGGACCGGTGCAACGTGGTCTCGCCATCTCCAACCTCGAGGCCGCGGGGACGCCGATCCTGCTGCTGCACGGGATGGCCGACAACCGGTCGGTCTTCACGCTGCTGCGCCTCGGTCTGCGCCGGCGTGGGTTCGGCCGGGTCACGACCATGAACTACTCGATCCTCACCGGTGACATCCGCACCGCCGCCGTCCAGCTGGCGGAGGAGGTGGAGGCGATCGTCGCCGAGACGGGGTACGAGCGCATCCACGTGGTCGGCCACAGCATGGGCGGGCTCATCGCCCGCTACTACGTCACGCGGCTGGGCGGTGACGAGCGCGTGCACACCCTCGTCACCCTGGGCAGCCCCCACCAGGGGACCTACCTGGCCTACGGGTGGCCCAGCGTGCTCACCCGGCAGCTGCGGCCAGGCAGCCCGCTCATGCAGGAGCTGGCCGGGCCGGTCCGCGCCTGCCGCACACGGTTCCTCTGCTACTGGTCCGACATCGACCAGCTGATGTTCCCGCAGCGCACCGCGGCCCTGGAGCACCCCGACCTCAACGTCACCAACGTGGAGATGCACGGGGTCGGCCACATGAGCCTGCCGATCATGCAGTCGGTGGTGCACGGCATCTCCACCGCGCTGGCCCATCTCGACGCCGACGGGACCACGGTGACGCCCGGGGCGGCGCCCTTCGCGGGGCGGCGTCGCATCCCGACCTGACGCCATCGGCGATTTGTCGATAACGAAACGGTCACGCTACCGTCTAGGGCCATCCCCCCTTACCCCTGTCTGCCGTCAAGGAAACCCCCACTTGTCTGACGACCTCTACCGAGGGCGCCATCGCGCCCCGGCGGGCCGCCACCGCGCCGTCGCCGCTCCGCGTCCCACCCGCTCCCGGACCCCGCGCTCGAGCCTCCCCAAGCTCAGCCGGCCGGGCTTCCTGCTGCCGACGGCCGCCGCCGCCACGCTGGCGCTGACGGCGACCGGTGCGCACCTCGGCGGGTCGCTGAGCGCAGCCGGCCTGGGCCAGGCCGCTGCGCAGAACGTCACCGCCGGGATCACTACGGGGATCCTGCCGAGCGCGGGCGCGACCGGAGACGCCGTCGAGCGCCTCGAGCAGGACCGCACCTCGCGCGGCGCCGCCCGCTCCGCTGGGTCGAGCACCACCGGCGGCGCGACAGACGCCCTGCCCGACGGCGTGAGCGCCGACGCGGCGAGCACCGTCGCCCCCGAGGCCGCCGCGAAGGCCCAGGCCGACACCGAGGCCAAGGCCACCGCTGACGCCAAGAGCGCCGCGGACGCGCAGGCCGCCGCGACGGCGCAGGCAGCGGCGGACGCCAAGGCCGCCGCCCACGCCTGGGTTGCGCCGATCGGCCACGACTCGGGTTTCCAGATGACGTCCGGCTTCGGGATGCGGTGGGGCGCCATGCACCCGGGTCAGGACTTCGCGGTCGCCGTCGGGACGCCCGTGCGGGCGCTCTCCAGCGGCACGGTCCTCTTCGCCGGCTGGGAGGGCGGCTACGGCAACAAGCTCGAGATCCAGTACTGGGACGGCACCGTCTCCTGGTTCGCCCACAACAGCAAGCTCCTCGTCGCCCAGGGCGAGACGGTCAGCCCGGGTGAGCAGGTCTCGCTGTCGGGCAACACCGGCCACTCGACCGGACCCCATCTGCACGTGGAGATCCACCCGGGGAACGGCTCACCCGTCTCGCCCGTCCCGTGGTTGACGGCCAAGGGGATCATGCCCTGACCGGGCATCGCCGGCCTGCGGCTGAGTAGAACTGCTCTCCCGCCGCACTCGGCTCGGCGCATACCGTGCGGGCCATGCCGGTCCGGTCAGTGCTGTCCGTGCTTCCGGTCCTCTGCGTCGGCGCCCTGCTCGCCTGCTCCTCCCCGGCGACCTCTCCCCCGACCCCCACCCACACCACGGCTGGCGCGCCGGACATCGCCGGGCCGGTCGACGTGGGCGGCGGTCGCACGATCTACCTCGAGTGTCACGGAACCGGAAGCCCCACCGTCGTCCTGGTCCCGGGGCTCGGGAACGCCGCCGACATCTGGCAGGTCACCGAGGCCCACCCGCCGTCTGTCGCCGAGCGGCTCGCCCGGGTCACCCGGGTCTGCAGCTACGACCGGCCCGGCTCCTACCTCGTCACGGTGCTCCAGGGCGGCACCCGGGTCCTCGCCGCGACGCCGGACCTCTACCGACCCGCGCGCGGCAACGCGGTCGCCTCGAGCACGGCCGGCGACGGCGCTGCCGCGGTCGCCGACCTGCATACCCTCCTGCAGGCCGGGGCCGTCAGCCCGCCCTTCGTGCTCGTCGGACACTCCCTGGGCGGCGTGCTCTCCCTGCTGTACGCCCGGACCTACCCCGGGCAGGTCGCCGGGCTGGTGCTCGTGGACCCGCCGACCCCCAACCTCCCGTCCTACCTCTCACCCGCGCAGGCGGCGAACCCGTTCCCCAACGCGGCGAACCCCGGCCCGTCCCTCGTCGCGGGCTACGTCAACGAACGCTGGGACATCCTTCGGGTCTTCGACCAGATCGACGCCGCCGGCCCGCTCCCGAGGATCCCGGTGACCTACCTCGCCGCGACGCTCATCCCCGACCTGAGCCACCTGCCGCCGGCCCAACAGCGTGACCTGCTCGAGGTACCGACGCAGACGCCGCTCGCCGCCGCGGCCTACCTGCAGGGGGTGCCCGGGTCACGGTTCGTCGCCGTGCCCGAGACCACCCACTACATCCAGCTCGAACGCCCCGACGTCGTCGAGGCTGCCGCCCGCGACGCCCTCGCCGGCCGCACGCTCACCAGCACCCCCTGACCCCGCCCGGAGGTGTCGCCGTAGTCCGATGTAGTCACGCGCTCACTGGTCCCCCCCTGCCACGATGGCGCTGGTTCGACCGTCACCCGGAGGCGGCCGCGTAACGGGTCGAGGCGCTGTGGTGACGAGCCGTGCGGGCAAGACGCGGTCGGGCTGGTCGCGGCGCTCGTTCCTCCACGCGTCGGCCAGCGTCGCCGCCGTCGCCGCTGCGGGGCCTGCCCTTGCGGCGTGCACGAGCGACACGCCGTCGGCGGCGGCCGGCGCGACGGGTGGGACGGGTGCGGCGGGCTCCGTGTCGGGGCCGCTGGCCGCGACCGGGCCGCTCGCCGAGCTCGACGCCAGGGTCCACGCTGGGATGCAGGCGCTGGCCGTGCCGGGGGTCGCAGTCGGGGTCTGGTACCAGGGCAAGGAGTACCTCAAGGGCTACGGGGTCACCAGCCTGGCCGACCCCCAGACGGTGACCGCCGACACGGTGTTCCGGATCGGGTCGACCACCAAGACGTTCACGGCCACCGCGATGATGCGCCTGGTCGAGGCGGGGAAGGTCGACCTGGACGCGACCGTGCGCACCTACCTGCCCGACTTCGCCACCTCCGACCCCGCCGTGGCCCCCGCGGTCACCGTGCGCCAGCTGCTCAACCACACCGCCGGATGGCTGGGCGACTACCTCCAGGACTTCGGCCGGGGGGACGACGCGCTCGCCCGCTTCGCCGCGGGCGTGGCGAAGCTGCCGCAGCTGACGCCCCTGGGAAGCACGGAGTTCTACCAGAACGCGGGCGTGGCCGTCGCCGGGCGGATCGTCGAGGTGGTGCATGGCACGGCCTACGAGAAGGCGGTGAGGGACCTCGTGCTCGACCCTTTGGGGCTCGACCACACCCGCTTCTTCACCGAGGACCTCGTCGGCTACTCACTGGCCGCGTCGCACTCGGTGGTCGACGGCAAGGCCCGGCTCGACACCGGCTTCTGGTACCTGCCCCGGAGCCTCGCCCCTACCGGTGGCCTCATGTCCACGGTGCGGGACCAGCTGCGGTACGCCCGCTTCCACCTCGGGCAGGTGCAGGGGGCCGACGGCCGAGCCGTCCTCTCACCGGCCTCGCTGGCGGCGATGCGTGACCGGCCGGGGCCGGGCGGGACGATGCTCATGGAGCTCGAGGGGTTCGGGGTGAGCTGGATGCTGCGGCCCACCGCGGAGGGGGTACGCGTCGTCGAGCACGGCGGCGACTGGGCCGGCCAGCACAGCCGGTTCCTCATGGTGCCCGACCGCGACTTCGCGATCACGCTGCTCACCAACGGCGACGGCGGAGCCACGCTCGGCGGCCAGCTGTTCAGCAACGACTGGGTGCTCTCGACGTTCGCCGGACTGCACAACCCACCCGCCGTCCCTCAGGATCGCACCGCCGACCAGCTGGCGCGGTACGTCGGGACGTACACCGGGACGGAGATCCAGCTCGACGGGACGAGCCAGGAGACGGCCGTGCGGATCGGGGTGTCCGGGGGTGGGCTGGCCATCCTCGGACCGGACGGGAAGCCGTAGGGCACGTCCCGGATCGCTTTTTATCGTGGGGAGTATGTTGTCGTCGTTATCGAGGCCGGGGCGCTCGGCGACGCCCGCATGGACTTCATCCTCGTCCCCGACGGCACCGTCGCGTGGCTGCGGTCGGGCGGTCGCATGCTGCGCTGGACCGCCTGAGCGGACGGCCCGCGGACCCGGCGACAGGGCTGAACAGGGTCGTAGGGCGCCCCCTTCGCGGACGAGGCAGCCCTTCGAGGGCAGTCAGAGCTTGGTGACGGGGGCGTAGCGCAGGAGCAGGCGCTTGACGCCCTCGCTCCCGAAGTCGACGTGCGCCATCGTCTTGTCGCCCTCGCCCTCGACCCGGACGACCGTGCCGAGCCCGAACGAGTCGTGGGTGACCCGATCGCCGACGTTGAGGGAGATGGCCGGCTTGGACGACGCGCGGGCCAGGTCGCGGCGCTGGGCGAGGGACTCCATGGCCGAGCCGCCCATCCGGCGTCCGGCCCGCGCCTGGTCGATGGCCGACTCCAGCCGGTCCCACCGGACGAGGTCGGGCGGGATCTCGTCGAGGAAGCGCGACGCCGGGTGGTACTGCGGGGCGCCCCACGCCGACCGGACCGCCGCCCGGGAGAGATAGAGCCGCTCGCGCGCGCGGGTGATGCCGACGTAGGCCAGCCGGCGCTCCTCCTCGAGCTCGAGCGGCTCGCCGAGCGAGCGCATGTGCGGGAACGTGCCGTCCTCCATACCGGTGAGGAAGACGACGGGGAACTCCAGCCCCTTGGCCGTGTGCAGCGTCATCAGGGTGACGACACCGGCGTCGGCGCCCGGGGCCCCGGTGGGGATCTGGTCGGCGTCGGCGACGAGGGAGACGCGCTCGAGGAAGTCCTCGAGGCTCACGACCTCGCCGG
>JBDSYO010000067.1:0-4581 GCA_039925625.1 Lapillicoccus sp.
TCGTCGTTCCAGCGCGCCATGATGGCCGCGAACTGCTCGTCGACGTCCTTCTCGGCCATGGCTCAGGTTCTCACGCGGGGTTGTGCTGGGGCACAGGGGAAGCCGAGATCCGTCGCACGAAGCGCACCGACTCGTCGTTGATGAGGGGAGCGTCGTTGTCGATGGTGGCCACGTGGTACGAGTCCTCCAACCACACCTCCGTCACGTCGGTGCTCGAGATGTGCTCGAGGAAGAACGCGGAGCTCGACGGCGGCACGATGTGGTCCACCCGAGAGTGCATCAGCAGGACCGGCTGGTTGATCTCCCCGAGGTCACGGCGCACCGACACCCAGAGCTGCGTCTGCGAATGCATGGCCCTCAGCGGGTTGCGGTCGTAGGCGAGCTCGACGGGGCCGCCCTGACGCTTGATGTCGTTGGCGATGCTCGGGAACGACCCGACCATCCGGTGCAGCACCGGCAGCGCCGGCAGCATCCGGTTGGTATGCAGGTAGATGGGGTTGACAAGGACCAGCCCGGCGACGCGGGGGCCCTGCTCGAGCGCCAGCTTGGTGGCCAGCAGGCCACCCATCGACAGCCCGGCGACGAACACCCGGTCGCACGTCGAGCGGAGGTCCTGGAAGGCGCGCTCCACCTCGGCGTACCAGTCCTGCCACGTGGTGCCGTTCATGTCCTGCCACGTCGTACCGTGCCCCGGCAGGAGGGGCAGGCGCACGGTCCAGCCCTGCGCCGCGAAGTGCTCGGCCCACGGGCGCACGCTCTGCGGGGTACCGGTGTAACCGTGGACGACGAGCACGCCGGTCTCGTCGCCGTCGTAGGCGTAGGGCTCCGCGCCGGGTAGGACGGGGGCGGGCATGGGGTCTCCTTCGACGGGCTGGGTGGCGAAATCGTCGCACGCCGTCGCCGACGGGGGTAGTGCCGTACAGTGCGCCTGGTCGCAGGTCGGTACTTTGGTCGGTGAGCCCGTCGCCGACGCGGGAAGGACGTGGTCTGCCGGTGTTCTACTGGGTGCTCAAGACGGTCGTCCTCGGGCCGCTGCTCAAGCTGCTGTTCCGGCCCTGGGTAGAGGGGGAGGAGCACATCCCCGAGGACGGGGCGGCGATCTTCGCCAGCAACCACCTCTCCTTCTCCGACTCGATCTTCCTGCCGCTGATGGTGCCGCGGCGGATGACGTTCCTCGCCAAGTCCGACTACTTCACCGGGCGGGGGATCAAGGGCCGGGCCACGGCGGCGTTCTTCAAGGGCGTCGGCCAGGTGCCGGTGGACCGGTCCGGAGGCAAGGCCGGCGAGGCCGCCCTCAACTCCGGCCTGCGGATCCTCCGCCGCGGCGAGCTGCTCGGCATCTACCCCGAGGGCACCCGCTCGCCCGACGGGCGCCTCTACCGGGGCCGCACCGGGGTGGCCCGGATGGCGCTCGAGGCGGGGGTCCCCGTGCTGCCGGTCGCCATGATCGGCACCGACAAAGCCCAGCCCACCGGCAAGAAGCTGCCTCGGATCATGCGCATCGGCATCCGGATCGGCCGGCCGCTGAGCTTCGCCCGCTACGAGGGCATGGAGGACGACCGCTTCGTCCTCCGGTCGATCACCGACGAGGTCATGTACGAGCTGATGCTGCTCTCCGGCCAGGAGTACGTCGACGAGTACGCCACGTCGATGAAGGACCGGATCCTCGCCGCCGCTCGCGCGCGGGCCCGCGACCTGCAGGAGGCCGCCAAGCCCGGCTCCGCCGCCAAGGAGCTGGAGGAGGCCCTCGACGCTGGGGAGGGTGTGACCCCGGCCCGTGAGTCGCCTGTCGACGACGTGCCCATCGGCCGGGTGGCCGACGAGCGCGACGAGCCCACCGACCAGCGGGCCGCCAGCTGACCATGCCGCTGCGCCGCACCGAGCGGGACGACTCCCTCGTCGTCTCCGCCCTCTGGAAGGCGATCCGGGTCCTGCGGCCCCTCGCGCTCCTGTATGCCGTGGGGTCGGCCTGGACCCGCGGTGCCCAGATGCAGGAGCCCCGGCTCGCGGCCCTCGTCTTCGTGGTACTGGCCGGGTGGACGGTCGCCCAGGCGGTCTGGATCCGGCGCGAGCTGTGGTGGCACCTCGTCGAGCTGGCCCTCGCCACCGTCGCCGTGGTGCTGACCCGCTGGGTCGACGCCCCGGACGCCGCCTTCCGGGGCACCACGACCCTGCCAGGGATCTGGCAGTGCGTGCCGGTCGCGTCCATCGGGGTCATCAAGGGCTGGCGGGGCGGCGTCGGTGCGGGAGCGGTCATCGCCACAGCCATGGTGGTGAGCACCCGTTCGGTGGAGCTCGCCGCGGTGAGCAACGGCCTGCTCGTCGTCCTCGTCGGGGGATGCGTGGGCTACTGCGCCGACCTCGCTCGCGCCGAGCAGGCGACCCTGCGCACGGCGCTGGAGCAGCAGGCTGAGGACGTCGAGCGCGACCGGCTGGGTCGAGTGGTCCACGACGGGGTGCTGCAGGCGCTCGCCTTCATCCACCGTCGCGGCGTCGACGCGGGCGGGGAGGCGGCCCGGCTCGGGGCCATGGCCGGGGAGCAGGAGCAACGCCTGCGCGCCCTGGTCAGCGGGGTGGGCATCGACGAGCTGGAGGCGACGGTCGGCGGCCCGGTCGACCTGCGCCACTTCCTGCGGCAGGCGGCCGCGGGCACCGCGGACCTCGTGGCCCCCGCCGACCCGGTGTTCCTGCCCCGCCGTCCGGCTGCCGAGATGGTCGCGGCCGTCGAGGCCGCCCTCGACAACGTGCGGCGCCACGCCGGCCCGGACGCCCAGGCGTGGGTGCTCATCGACGACGCCGGCGACGACATCGTCGTCACGGTGCGCGACAACGGCGTCGGCGTCTCGGAGGACCGCATCGCCGCGGCGGCGACGCGCGGGCGTCTCGGCGTGTCGTCGTCGATCCGGGGGCGCCTGGAGGAGCTCGGGGGGTCGGCGCGCTACCTTTACGGACCGGGCGGGGGCACCACGGTGGAGATGTGGGTACCCAAGGCAGGCACGTGAACGGTGAGATGAGCCAGAGCCCGAACCAGCACCTCGACCGGCCGCACGGCAGCGGCCGGCCAGCGCCCGGCATCGAGGAGGTCGAGTCCCTCGACCCCGACGACCAGCCGCTCGACGACGCCCAGATCACCGTCGTCGTCGCCGACGACCACCCCATGTGGCGCGACGCCGTCGCCCGTGACCTGCTCGACGCCGGGTTCCAGGTCGTCGGCACGGCGGCGGACGGCCCGTCGGCGATCCGCCGGGTCAAGGCGACCGTCCCCGACGTGCTGGTCCTCGACCTCAACCTGCCCGGCGTCCACGGCGTCGAGGTCTGCGCGCAGCTGGCCGCCGAGGAGATCCCGACGCGCATCCTCATCCTCTCGGTCAGCGGAGAGCGCCAGGACGTCCTCGACGCGGTCAAGGCCGGGGCGTCCGGCTACCTGGTCAAGTCCGCGGCTCGCGAGGAGTTCCTCGAGGCGGTGCGCCGTACCGCGCAGGGCCGGGCGGTCTTCACCCCGGGTCTGGCCGGCCTGGTGCTCGGCGAGTTCAGGCGGATGCAGAACGCGCCGTCGGCCGGAGCCGCGCCGCAGCTGACCGAGCGGGAGACCGAGGTGCTCAAGCTCGTCGCCACCGGGATGGGCTACAAGGACATCGCCGCCCAGCTGTTCATCTCGCACCGCACCGTGCAGAACCACGTGCAGAACACCCTGGGCAAGCTGCAGATGCACAACCGCGTCGAGCTGGTCCGCTACGCGATCGCCAAGGGCCTGCACCGCGACTGACCAGAACCGAGGCGCCGGCTCCCAAGAAACGGCTGAGCCCCGGTGCATCCCTGACCCCGGTCGGGTCGGAATAGGGCATACAGCGGTGCTCGGGTCCACCTCTGCTGCAGCGGTTTTCCCGAGCACCGGCCGCCCCACCCGAGGAGACCGATAGTGCGCACCATCCGAGCCATCGGCGCCGTGACTCTGGCCGCCGCCACCTCCATCGGCGTGTCCGTCGCGACGCTGCCCTCCGCCCATGCCGCCGGACCGGCCATGGTGTCGATCCTGCATGCCGTCCCCAACACCCCCGTCGACGTCTACGCCAACGGCAAAGCCCTGCTGACCAACTTCGCTCCCGGCACGCTGACCGACCCGGTCAGCCTCCCGGCCGGGAGCTACGACCTCAAGGTCACCGCGGTCGGCGCGGGCGCCGGCGGGGCGGCGGTTATCGAGGCCAAGGGCGTCAACGTGCCCGGCGACGCCAACATCACCGTCGTGGCCCACCTCTCGGCGACCGGCTCGCCGGTGCTGACGCCTTACGTCAACGACACCTCCGCGGTTCCCGCCGGCAAGGCCCGGCTGACCGTGCGCCACGACGCCGCGGCACCGGCCGTCGACGTCCGCGCCGGCGGCAAGCCGGTCTTCACCGGCCTGACCAACCCGGGCGAGAAGTCGGCCGTCGTCGACGCGGGCACCGTCTCGGCCGATGTCGTGCTCGCAGGCACGAGCGACGTGGCGATCGGCCCGGCCGACCTGAACCTCAAGGAGGGCACGAGCACGATCGTGTACGCCTGGGGCAGTGCGGCGGACAAGAACCTCAAGCTCGCGGTGCA
>JBDSYO010000068.1:0-3805 GCA_039925625.1 Lapillicoccus sp.
GTTCTGCGACAGGAAGCGCTGGATGCGGCGAGCGCGGTTGACGAGGATCTTGTCCTCCTCGGAGAGCTCGTCGACACCGAGGATCGCGATGATGTCCTGCAGCTCCTTGTTGCGCTGCAGGATCTGCTTCACGCGCACCGCGGTGTTGTAGTGCTCAGCCGAGATGTAGCGCGGGTCCAGGATCCGCGACGTCGAGGTCAGCGGGTCGACCGCGGGGTAGATGCCGAGCGAGGCGATCTCGCGGGAGAGCTCGGTCGTCGCGTCGAGGTGGGCGAACGTCGTGGCCGGCGCCGGGTCGGTGTAGTCGTCGGCGGGCACGTAGATCGCCTGCATCGAGGTGATCGAGTGACCGCGCGTAGAGGTGATCCGCTCCTGAAGCACGCCCATCTCGTCGGCGAGGGTCGGCTGGTAGCCCACCGCCGACGGCATCCGGCCGAGCAGAGTCGAGACCTCGGACCCGGCCTGGGTGAACCGGAAGATGTTGTCGATGAAGAGCAGCACGTCCTGGCCCTGCACGTCGCGGAAGTACTCCGCCATCGTCAGCGCCGAGAGGGCCACGCGCAGGCGCGTGCCCGGCGGCTCGTCCATCTGGCCGAAGACGAGGGCGGTCTGGCCAAGGACTCCGGCCTCCTCCATCTCGACGATGAGGTCGTTGCCCTCACGCGTGCGCTCGCCGACCCCGGCGAACACCGACACACCACCGTGGTCGCGGGCGACGCGGGCGATCATCTCCTGGATGAGCACCGTCTTGCCCACACCGGCCCCGCCGAACAGGCCGATCTTCCCGCCCTGCACGTATGGGGTCAGCAGGTCGATGACCTTGATGCCGGTCTCGAACATCTGGGTCTTCGACTCGAGCTGGTCGAACGCGGGCGCCTTGCGGTGGATACCCCAGCGCTCCTTGACGTCGAGCGTCTCGCCCTCCTCGAGGTTGAGGCACACGCCGGTGGTGTTGAACACCTTGCCGAGCGTCACGTCGCCCACGGGCACGGTGATCGGGCCGCCGGAGTCGAGCACGGCGGCGCCGCGGACGAGGCCGTCGGTGGGCTGCAGGGAGATGGCCCGCACCATGTTGTCGCCGATGTGCTGGGCGACCTCGAGGTTGACGTTGTGGGTCTCCCCGCCCAGCTCGACCTGGGTCGTGAGCAGGTTGTACTGCTCGGGGATGCCGTCGGCCGGGAACTCGATGTCGACGACCGGGCCGGTGATCCGGGCGACCCGTCCGGTCGCACCGGGCTGGGTGTCCTGGCGCTCTTCGGTGGCGGTGGCAGTCATGTCGATGGTTCCTTCGCTCGGTCGTACGGCTACTTGGCGGTGGCGAGGGCGTCGGCCCCGCCGACGATCTCGCTGATCTCTTGGGTGATCTCAGCCTGGCGGGCCTGGTTCGCCAGCCGGGTGTAGGTCTTGATGAGGGCGTCGGCGTTGTCGGTGGCCGACTTCATCGCGCGCTGCTGGGCGGCCATCTGCGAGGCCGCGGCGCCGAGCAGACAGGTCCAGATCCGGGCGGTGACGTACTGCGGCAGCAGCTGGTCGAGCACCTGGCCGACGCTCGGCTCGAACTCGTAGAGCGGCAGCACCTCGTTCTTGCCGGGGGTCTCGTCCGCGTCGTCCTCGACGATCTCGATCGGCAGCAGGCGCAGCGCGCGCGGCTCCTGCACGACCATGGAGCTGAACCGCGTGTAGACGACGTGGACCTCCTCGAGGCCGCCCTCCTCGTAGGGCTTGAGGAAGTCGGCGACGATCCGCTCACCGATCTCCTTGGCCGCCTCATGGGTCGGCTGGTCGGAGAAGCCACCCCACTGGGCGGCATACTCGCGCCGCCGGAACTTGTAGAAGGTGATGGCCCGGTTGCCGACGACGTAGGCGACGACCTCCTTGCCCTCCTCGGTCAGCTTGCGCACGAGGGACTCGCTCTCGCGCAGCACCGAGGAGTTGTAGGCACCGGAGAGCCCACGGTCACCGGCGATGATGACGACGCCGGCCCGGCGCACCTCCTCGCGCTCGGTGGTGAGCGGGTGGTCCTCGTTGGAGTAGGTCGCGAGCGCCGAGAGCGCCCGCGTCACGGCGTGCGTGTAGGGCGCCGACGCCAGCACGCGCTGGCGGGCCTTGACCACGCGGGACGCGGCGATGAGCTCCATCGCCCGCGTGATCTTCTTGGTCGCCTGGACGGACCGGGTCCGCTGGCGGTAGACCCGCATCTGCGCTCCCATGACGCCGCCTCTCTCTGCTCGTGTCGTTGCTCGTGTCGTTGCTCGTCGAACGAAGACCTGGGTATGCCGGGTGGTGCTGCGGCGGGCCCCGGGGCCGCCGACGGTGAGGTCGGCGGCCCGTCGGCTCAGCGCTTCTGGCGGGTGATCTGCTCCTGGTCGACCGAGTCGGCGTCCAGCGCCTCGGGGTCGGCCTCGTGGCCCACGTCGGTGCGGCGGTCGTCCTCGGGCTCCCCGCCGTCGAACTGGCCGCGGAACTCCTCGATGGCCTTGGCGAGAGCCTGCTCGGTGTCGTCGTCGAACTTGCCGGTCTCGCGGATGCCGTCAAGCACGCCCTGGTACTTGTGGTGCAGGAAGCCGAGGAACTCCTCCTCGAACGTGCGCACGTCCTCCACCTTGACCTTGTCGAGCTTGCCCGTGGTGCCGGCCCAGACGCTGACGACCTGCTCCTCCACCGGGAAGGGGCTGCTCTGGCGCTGCTTGAGCAGCTCGACGAGCCGCGCGCCTCGGGCGAGCTGAGCGCGCGACGCCGGGTCGAGGTCGGAGGCGAACATCGCGAACGCCTCCATGGCGCGGAACTGGGCCAGGTCGAGCTTCAGACGCCCGGAGACCGTCTTCATCGCCTTGATCTGCGCGTTACCGCCGACCCGGGAGACCGAGACGCCCACGTCGATGGCGGGGCGGACGTTGGCGTTGAACAGGTCCGACTGGAGGTAGATCTGCCCGTCGGTGATGGAGATGACGTTGGTCGGGATGTAGGCCGAGACGTCGCCGGCCTTGGTCTCGATGATCGGCAGACCGGTCATCGACCCCGCGCCGAGCGCGTCGGAAAGCTTGGCGCAGCGCTCCAGGAGGCGGCTGTGCAGGTAGAAGACGTCTCCGGGATAGGCCTCGCGGCCCGGCGGGCGGCGCAGCAGCAGCGACACGGCGCGGTAGGCCTCGGCCTGCTTGCTGAGGTCGTCGAACACGATGAGCACGTGCATGCCCTGGTACATCCAGTGCTGTCCGATGGCGGAGCCGGTGTAGGGGGCGAGGTACTTGAAGCCGGCGGCGTCGGACGCGGGCGCCGCGACGATCGTCGTGTACTCCATAGCCCCGGCCTCTTCCAGCGTGCCCCTGATCCCCGCGATGGTCGAGCCCTTCTGGCCGATCGCGACGTAGATGCAGCGCACCTGCTGCTTGGGGTCCCCTGACTCCCAGTTGCGCTTCTGGTTGATGATCGTGTCGACCGCGATCTGCGACTTGCCGGTCTGCCGGTCACCGATGATGAGCTGGCGCTGGCCGCGGCCGATCGGGGTCATGGCGTCGACCGCCTTGAGGCCGGTCTGCATGGGCTCGTGCACCGACTGGCGCTGCATGACGGTGGGCGCCTGCAGCTCCAGGGCGCGACGGGTCTCGGCCTCGATCTCACCGCGGCCGTCGATCGGGTGGCCCAGGGGGTCGATCACCCGACCGAGGAAGGCGTCGCCCACCGGGACGGACAGGACCTCTCCGGTGCGCTTGACCTCCTGGCCCTGCTCGATGCCGCTGAACTCACCCAGCACGACGACGCCGATGTCGGCGACGTCGAGGTTGAGCGCGATGCCCAGCGTGCCGTC
>JBDSYO010000069.1:0-3946 GCA_039925625.1 Lapillicoccus sp.
CCCGCGCTCGACGTCGCCGCCGGGGTCGTCGACGTGCTGCGTCGAGCCGGGGCCACCGTGACGTGGGTGGCGGGGTGCACCCGCGAGGACCCGTACCTCTACTCCTACCGGCGCGACGGTCGCACCGGTCGCTTCGCCGGAGTGGTCCGCCTCACCGGGCCGACCGCCACCAGCGTCACCAGCGCCGCCTCGGGCCGGTCGTGACCGCGGCACCCGACCGGCGGGCCGAGCTCGCCACCGGGCTGGGCGCCGTCCAGGCCCGGATCGGCGCCGCGTGCGCCGACGCCGGTCGCGACCCGGCCGACCTGACGCTCATCGTCGTCACGAAGTTCTTCCCCGTGAGCGACGTCCGGCTCCTCGCCGACCTCGGGGTCACCCACGTCGGCGAGAACCGCGACCAGGAAGCGTCGACCAAGCTTACCGACCCGCTCCTGCACGGGCTCCCGCTGACCCGGCACTTCATCGGGCAGCTGCAGACCAACAAGGCGGCCGCCGTGGTCGCGTACGCCGACGTCGTGCACACCGCCGACCGGCTCCGCCTCGTGCGGGCCCTGGGCACGGCCGCCGGCCGGACCGGGCGGCGGCCCACGGTGCTCGTGCAGGTCAGCCTCGACGGTGCGCCGGGGCGCGGCGGCGCGCCGGTCGACGAGGTCGTCGGGCTGGCCGACGCAGTGGCCGACCAGCCCGACCTGCGGCTCGGCGGGGTCATGGCCGTCGCGCCGCTGGGCGGCGACGCCGACGCGGCGTTCGCTCGCCTGCAGGTCGTCGCCGACCAGGTGCTGGCTGCGCATCCGTCGGCCGGATGGGTGTCGGCGGGGATGAGCGGGGACCTCGAGGCGGCGATCCGTCACGGGGCGACTCACCTGCGTGTCGGGAGTGCAATCCTCGGTATGCGTCCGGCCCTTCGCTAACGTCGCTGGAGACAACGGGTTTGCCTGCTATTCCAAGGGAGTTCCACGATGGCTGGGGCGCTTCGCAAGACGATGGTCTACCTCGGGCTCGCGGAGGACGACGACCGTTACGACGACGACCACCGCGACGACTCCGCCGAGGCCCACGATCGCGGGTACGACGAGCGTTCCGACCGCTCTGAGCGAGCCGACCGGTCCGATCGCAGTGGCGCCCGCGCGGAGTCCGGCGCCGTGACCCAGCTGCCGCGCCGGCCGGCGTCGGTCGCCCGCCTCGTGCGCGAGCCGGAGGTGGGTCCGCTCAACCGGATCACGACGATCCACCCCCGCACGTACAACGAGGCCAAGACCATCGGCGAGTCCTTCCGGGACGGCACCCCGGTGATCATGAACCTCTCCGACATGGGCGACGCCGACGCCAAGCGCCTCGTCGACTTCGCCGCCGGTCTCGTCTTCGGCCTGCACGGCACGATCGAGCGCGTCACGTCCAAGGTGTTCCTCCTCTCGCCCGCCCACGTCGAGGTGTCGACCGAGGAGCCCGAGGGCGCCCCCACCGCCCGCGGTTTCTTCAACCAGTCCTGACCCGGAGCCTGGCTCGGGGCCGGTCCACAGGCCCCGGCGTCGAGCTCCACAGGATCTATCGGTGACACTGGTCCTATGCGCATGCTCGGCTCCGTCTTCTCGACGGTCGTCTTCCTCTTCTTCCTGACGCTCATCGGGCGCCTGGTCTTCGACTGGGTCCAGGTGCTTTCGCGCGACTGGAGGCCCAAGGGGGCGATCCTCGTCGTCGCCGAGCTCGTCTACACGGTGACGGACCCGCCTCTACGGCTGCTGCGCAAGGTGATCCCGTCGATCAACCTCGGCGGGATGCGCATCGACATCGCATTCCTCGTCCTGATGGTCATCACGTCCGTGCTGATGAACATCCGGATCGCCTGACCGCCCGACCCGGGACCTGAGGCGGCGACCCGCCCGTGAGGCGGCATCGGGTCCGCACCGGGGTCCGCATCTGGGTCCGCGATGTTGGTGAGGCGCAGGGGGTTCGCTAACGTTGCTCAGGAGCGGGCCCACAGCCCCGACCGGTTCGATGAACGTTCGATGAACGAGGTGGATCCACCATGGCGCTGACGCCCGAGCAGATTCTCAACAAGCACTTCCAGACGACGCAGTTCCGGAAGGGCTACGACGAGCGGGACGTCGATGACTTCCTCGACGACGTCGTCGCGGAGATGCGGGCTCTGACCGCTCAGCGGGACGACTTCAAGCACCAGTTCGAGGAGTGCCAGTCGCGCTCGAAGAACGCCGTGCAGGAGACCGCGTCGGCCGGGGCCGTCGGAGCGGTGGCCACCAAGGACCACGAGGGCAAGCTGGCCGAGCTACAGGCGCGCATCGACCAGGCCGAGGCGCGCGAGCGCGAGGTGGCCGAGCGCCTGTCGAAGGCCCAGGCCGACGTCGCCGCCGCGGAGGCCCAGGTCAAGGACCGGCAGGGTGCGATCGACGCCTCGGTGCAGGAGCGTCTGGACGCCGCGGAGTCCCGGGCCCACGAGGCGAGCGACGCGAAGGCCCAGGCCCAGGAGCGGGTCAGCCAGCTGGAGCGCGAGCTGGCCGATGCCAAGCAGTCCTCCGGCGACACCGACGAGCGGGTGCGCAGCCTGGAGCAGGAGCGTGACGAGGCCCGCCAGCGCCTGCAGGAGGTCGAGCAGCGCGCTGCTGAGGCCGAGCAGCGCGCCGACCGGGCCTCGCAGGAGGCCGACGAGGCCCGCCAGGCCCACGCCGCCGCCGCGGCCGAGGCGGTCGACGCGGCCGAGAAGGGCGCCGGCACCGAGACCGGGGCCATGCGCGCCGTCGCCGGCGGTGCGGTCGGAGGGGCGGTCGGAGGCGCCAGCGCCGCGGCGCTCATCGAGCTGGCCCAGCGCCTGCACGACGAGCACGTCGGCAAGGGTGAGGCGCGCCGGGACGAGCTGTTCGACGAGGGTCAGCGTCGCCACGACGAGCTGGTGGGCACCGGACAGAGCAAGCACGACGAGCTGGTGAGCACGGCCCAGGCTCGGCACGAAGAGCTCCTCAGCTCCGCCCAGACCCGCCACGACGAGCTGGTCGGCACCGCCCAGCAGCAGCACGACACGCTGCTGTCCGAGGCCAAGGACCGGCACGAGCAGCTCATCACCGAGGGTCGTGAGCGCTCCACGGGCATGGTGGCCGAGGCGCAGCAGAAGAAGGCCGTGATCCTCGCCGAGCTGGAGCAGGAGAAGTCCCTCCTGGAGCAGAAGATCGACCAGCTCCGGGGCTTCGAGCGCACCTACCGCAGCCAGCTCAAGACCTACCTGCAGGACCAGCTCAACGAGCTGGACCACACCGGGGTAGAGCCGTCGGAGAACGGCGACGGCGCGCACGGTGACGCCGACGCGAACGGACAGGACCCCCAGACGGGTCAGAACGCCGAGCACCAGCAGGCGGAGCGCCACCACTGAGCGGAGCCGCCAGCCCCCGGGGCACCATCGAACGAGCCTCACTCTCATCTCGAGGGTGAGGCTCCTTCGATGTGGGGCGGGCCGGCGTCGCGGCCGTCACTGGCGGGCCCTACCCGGTGAGCCGCGTTAGGGATCCCGCCACGGGGGGCTTATCCTCGCCCCGTCCGTCATTGAGGACCACCCACTGGGAAAGGGCCACATCGCCATGGCTGCCGCCAAGAGGACCCCCGCCACCACCACGGCGGGGCGCGCCACGTCCGCTGTCCGCGCCCCAGGTGCGGCCGCGCCCGCGAGGACGGCCACGAAGGCGACGAAGGCGGCCCCGGCCAAAGCAGCGACGAAGACGATGACGAAGGCGGCCCCTTCCAAGACGGCCAAGACGGTCCCCGCCAAGACGGCGACGAAGGCAGCCCCCGCCAAGACCGCGACGAAGACGGCGACGAAGACGGCCCCGACCAAGGCGGCCCCGACCAAGGCGGCGACGAAGGCGGCCCCGACCAAGGCGGCGACGAAGGCGGCCCCGACCAAGGCGGCGACGAAGGCGGCCCCGACCAAGGCGGCGACGAA
>JBDSYO010000070.1:0-2848 GCA_039925625.1 Lapillicoccus sp.
TCGACCTGGGCAACGGTGCTCATGGCCTCACCGTAGGCCCGGCGCTGTGCGACGATCGAGACCGGGCTTCCGTCCAGTGGAAGGAGAGCCGTGGCCGGCCACACCTCGGCGCCCGGGACGAGCGTCGCCTCCCGGGTGCTCGCGGTCCTCGCCGCCTTCGACGACCGGCACCGCACTTTGACCCTCACCGAGCTCGCCACGCGGACGGGCCTCCCGCTCTCCACCACCCACCGACTGGTGGCCGAGGTCGTCGCCTGGGGCGGGGTGGTGCGCCGCGACGACGGCCGGTACGCGGTGGGTCGGCGGATGTGGGACCTCGGGCTGCTCGCTCCGGTGCAGACCGGGCTGCGCCAGGTCGCCTCCCCCTTCCTGCACGACGTGTACGCCGCCACGCTCGCCACCGTGCACCTGGCCGTCCGTGACGGGCACGAGGTGCTCTACCTCGAGCGCCTTGCCGGCCGGTCGTCGGTGCCCATCGTCAGCACCGTCGGTACCCGGCTTCCGTTGCACTGCACGGGAGTCGGCAAGGTGCTGCTCGCCTTCTCCCCGGAACGCGTCCAGCGGGCGGTGCTGACGGCCCCGCTGCGGCGCGTGACGCGGCATACCGTCACCAGCCCCGCACGTCTGGCCGACCAGCTGGCCCGCACGCGCGCCGACGGCTACGCGAGCACCGTCGAGGAGATGAGCCTGGGGGCCTGCTCCGTCGCCGTGCCCGTGCGCCGCGAGGACCGGGTCGTGGCGGCCGTGGGCATCGTCGTGCCCTCGCTGCGGCGGGACCGCCCGCGGCTGGTGGCCGCCCTGCAGGTGGCGGTGCGCGGGATCGAGCGCAGCCTCGGCTGACCGCTAGCGCGGGTGTGTGGGTAGCGGTCCCCGGCGGGCGCGCCCGGTGGAGCGCCGGACGACGAGCTGGGTGGGCGCGACGATCTCCGCGGGCGGATCGAGGTCGGCGGGGTCGGCGCCCGGCGGCTCGTCGACCAGGGAGAGCAGCAGGTCGACGGCCGACCGGCCGGCCTGCTCGGTGCGGTCGCTGAGGGTGGTCAGCGGAGGGTCGCAGAAGTCGGCGCCGAAGATGTCGTCGAAACCCACGACGCTCATGTCCTCGGGCACGCGGACCCCCTGGGCCGAGAAGCGCTTGAGGACGCCGATGGCCACCAGGTCGTTGTGGGCGATCACCGCGGTGGCGGTGTCCCTCAGCGCCGCCTCCCCGGCGGCGAAGCCACCCTCGATGGAGGGGCGGAACGGGCCCAGACGACGGGCGACGAGACCGCGTGAGCGGGCGGCGACCGAGACGCCGGCCCAGCGGCGGGCGCCCAGCCACGACTCGGGCGGCCCGGCCAGGAACAGCACCTCCCGGTGGCCGAGGGTGGCGAGGTGGTCGACGATCTGGCGCGTGCCCGACTCCTGGTCGGGGCTGACGCTCGTGATCCCGGGGGTCCGCCGGTTGACGAGCACGACGGGCCGCAGACCATGGGTCTGATGGATCCGCTGGTCGGTCATCCGGCTGGAGCCGATGACGAAGCCGTCGACCGACCGCGACAGCTTCTCGACGATCCGCCACTCGGAGCGGGCCGACTCCTCGGAGTTGCCGATGACGAGGATGTACCCGGTCGCCGCGGCCTGGCGCTCGGCGCCGCGGATCAGGCCGGCGAAGTAGGGGTTGGTGATGTCGGGCAGCACGAGGGCGAGGGTCGAGGTGCGCCCGCTGCCCAGCGCGCGGGCGACCGGGCTCGGGCGGTAACCGAGGCGGTTCGCGACCGCGAGCACGTGCTCACGGGTCACCACGTTGACCCGCTCGGGGTTGGTGACCGCCCGCGAGACCGTCGACGGCGCGACCCCGGCGGCCCGGGCGACGTCGGTGATCGTCACGGCGCGCGGTCGGCGCGAGGGCGGCGGCGGCATACTGGCAAATTATGGCAAACGTTTGCCACGCGTCAACCCTCGTCCTACGGTTCCCCCCACGTCCATCGATCCCGACGACGACCGTCGGGCGATCTTCCGAAGGGTTGGCAACGATGCCAGACAGCACCTCTCCTGCCGCCTCCAACGACACGGCGGCCCCGGACGGGATCACCGCCCGTCAGCCGAAGAAGGCCGCCATCGCCGCGTGGGTCGGCAGCGCGCTGGAGTACTACGACTTCGTCATCTACGGCACGGCCGCGGGGCTGGTCTTCCCGAAGATCTTCTTCCCCTCGGGCAACGACACCGCGGCCACCGTGGGGTCGCTCGCGACGTTCGGCGTCGGCTACGTCGCTCGCCCCATCGGGTCGTTCATCATGGGGCACCTCGGCGACCGGTTCGGCCGCAAGCCCGTCCTCATCGGGACACTGCTCCTCATGGGGCTCTCGACGTTCCTCGTCGGCTGCCTGCCGACCTACGACCAGGTCGGCATCCTCGCGCCGATCCTCCTGGTCGTCCTGCGGCTGATGCAGGGCCTGTCGGCCTCCGGTGAGCAGGCCGGGGCGAACTCGATGTCCTTCGAGCACGCCCCCGACCACCGTCGCGGCTTCTTCACCAGCTGGACCCTCAGCGGCACCCAGGGCGGCCAGGTGCTCGCTCCCGCGATCTTCCTGCCTCTTGCTGCGCTGCTCACCCAGGAGCAGCTGCTGTCGTGGGGCTGGCGCGTCCCGTTCCTGCTCAGCGCGTTCGTCGTCCTGGCCGGCTACATCATCCGGCGCCGGCTCGAGGAGACGCCGGTCTTCGAGAAGGAGGCGGCCCAGGGCGAGGTGCCCCAGTCCCCGCTGAAGTACCTCTTCAGGTACCACTGGAAGGGCGTCGTGCGCGTGATGTTCGCGGCGTTCATCGCGATGATCAACACGCTCTACACCGTGTTCGCACTGACCTTCGCGAC
>JBDSYO010000071.1:0-3607 GCA_039925625.1 Lapillicoccus sp.
GTGATCGTCCCGTCGGTCGAGTCGGCGGAGCAGGCCGAGGCGCTCGTCGACGCTGTCCGGCTGCCTCCGCGCGGCGGACGCAGCACCGGGGCCGCCCGGTCGTCCTTCGGGGTCACCTCGGGCACGGAGCCGCTCCTGCTCCCCATGGTGGAGACCCGCCTCGGGCGCGACCACGCCGCCGAGATCGCGGCCGTGGACGGGGTCGACGGCATCTTCGTCGGGCCCTACGACCTCTCCGTCTCCCTCGGCCTGGCCTCGCCGGTGCTGCCCGAGGCGCTGGCCGCCATCCGTGGGGTCATCGAGGTGGGCCGGTCCGCCGGAGGGGTCGTGGGCCTCTACGCCGGCGCCGTCGAGCTCCGTGCCCTGGGCCCGCTGCTCGACCTGGTCGGCCTCGACAGCGACATCACGGCGCTCCGGCTGGGCCTGGCCGCGCTGTTCGGCTGACCGAACCCCGAAGGCGGTGGGCCGCCGTCCCACCGGAGCACCGCACGGCGCCGTACTCTCGGCCCATGGCGCAACGGGTACAGACAGTTCTCATCTCGGACCTCTCCGGTGACGAGGTGGAGGCCGGGCTCACGTCGGTGTCGTTCGGCTACGAGGGGGCCGACTACGTCATCGACCTGACGGCCAAGGAGGCCGCAGGGTTCGACAAGGCGATCGCGATGTACGTCGAGCACGCCCGCAAGGTGCCGCGGGGCACCCGGCGCTCCTCGAGCGGCGGGTCAGGCGGGTCCGGCGCGTCGGGGACGTCTCCCAGCCACGCCGAGCGCATCGGCAACGTGAAGCGCTGGGCTGCCGACCAGGGCCTGGACTACCCCAAGCGGGGTCGGCTGCCCAAGAGCCTCGTCGACGCCTACGACGCCGCCCACTGAGGGCTGGAACGAAGGGGGACCCGCCGGGGACAGCAGCAAGGGGGCGCTGTCCCCGACGGGCGGCTCGCCTCCCGCCGGAGGGCGGGAGGGCCTTCGGAAGCCCTGCAGGGGGTCAAGGCCTCCGAGACCATGGCGTCGGCCCCCTCGTCGACCGCCGGGACCATACCGCGACGGGTATGTGATGCCGATCAGCGTACGTCCTCCCGGTCGGGCTCGGCACGGTCGAGCCAGGGAGCGTGACCAACCGCACACGGAGGCTTACCGCTGCGGCGCTCTCGTGCGCGGCATACCCTCGCCCGTATGCCGCGACCCGGCACCCGTTCGACCCGACCGACTCCACCCGAGGAGATCGCATGGTGACGCTCGACCCCGAGGACATGACGCCCGTCGTCAACCGGCTGCGGAGAGCGCAGGGCCAGATCGGCGGGGTGATCCGGCTCATCGAGGAGGGTCGAGACTGCGCGGACGTGGTCATGCAGCTGGCCGCCGTCGGCCGGGCGCTCGACCGGGCGGGCTTCGCCGTCGTCGCCTCGGGGATGCGCGACTGTCTGACCGCGTCACCGTCGGGGCTGAGCGAGGAGGACCGGCGCACGCTGGAGAAGCTGTTCCTGACCCTCGCCTGACCCTCGCCCGAGCCACGCCCTAGCCAGCCGGGCGGGCGTCCGACATCCGGCCACGCCGCCCGAATGGGCGGATTCGGGCGGGTCCGGTCGCTACGGTGATCCCGCATCTGCCGTCCTTCCCTGTCGGCGCGGCGACCCGGTCGGAGCGGAGGTCTGGTGAGAAGTCCCGTCCGGGCCGCGGCATGGCTGGTGCTGTACGTCGTCCTGGCCGCCGCCCCGCTCGCCTTCAGCCTCAAGCAGCTCGACCCTGGTCGAGGTGTCTGGGTCAACCTGTCCGTGGGTCTGGGGTTCCTCGGGCTCTCGATGATGGGGTTGCAGTTCGTGCTGGCGGTGCGGTTCGTGCGGGCGACACAGACCTTCGGGATCGACGTCATCCTGCAGGTCCATCGTCAGATCACCGGTCTCATCACCTTCTGCCTCCTCGCGCACCCCGTCGTCCTGTTCGTCTGGGACTCGCGGTACCTGGCCCTGCTCAACGTCCTCGAGGCGCCGCTGCGCGCGAAGCTGGCGGTCACCTCGGTCGCCCTGCTTCTGGTCCTCATCGCCACGTCGATCTGGCGGCGACACCTACGCCTCGGCTACCAGGCCTGGCAGGTGCTCCACGCGGCGCTCGCGGTGCTCATCGTCGTCACCGGCCTGACCCACGTCCTGCTCATCGGCTACTACGTCGCCGAGCCCTGGGAGCGCGTGGTCTGGATCGCGTACGCGGGAGCCTTCATCGCCATCGGGATGTGGGTCCGGACCCTGCGACCGCTCCTGCGCTGGCGCAACCGCTGGCGGGTGACCGAGGTGCGTGAGCAGCCGGGACACGGGCATACCGTGCGCCTCGAACCCCTCGAGGGGTCGAGACGGCGGTCCTTCGCGTTCGAGCCGGGACAGTTCGCGTGGATCCACGCCGGCCGCTCGCCCTTCGCCATGGAGTACCACCCCTTCTCGATCTCCTCCTCCGCCGAGGACCTCGACGGGGTGGAGTTCACCATCAAGCCGGAGCGCGGGTTCACCAGCCGGGTCCACGATCTCGTCCCCGGGGACGTCGTCTACCTCGACGGGCCGTGGGGCCACTTCACCATGCAGCGGCACGAGGGTCCCGGGTTCGTCTTCGTCGCGGGGGGGATCGGCATCACCCCGCTGCTGTCGATGCTCTCGACGATGGCCGACCGCGAGGACTTCCGGCCCTGCTGGGTCTTCGTCGGTAACCGGCACGAGGAGCAGATGGTCGGGTCGGGTGAGCTCGAGGCGCTGAGCGGCCGGATGAACCTCACCGTCGTGCACACCCTGTCGTCGCCCGGAGCCGGCTGGACCGGCCGGCGCGGACGGGTGGACGTCGCGCTGCTCGACGAGGTGCTCCCCAAGAGCCGCGCCCGGCTGCAGTACTTCATGTGCGGCTCCCCGCAGATGATGGATGCCACCGAGGCGGCGCTGCGGTCGATCGGCGTACCCGACGCGAACCTCCACTCCGAGCGCTTCGGGATGGTCTGACGTGCGCCGCAACCTCACGACCCGTTTCGTCGTCGCAGTCTCTGTCCTGCTCCTGGCCCTCTGTGTCGGCTGGGCGTTCCTCGTGCAGCGCCTGGTGCCCGACGCCTGCACCTACGCCGAGCCACCGGCCGGCGCGCAGTACCTGCACTGTCCGTAGACCCCCCGTGCGCCGGCGTGATCCACAGGGTGTGGCCATGACGTCCCACCGTCCACAGGCCCGAGGGCCGGACTGTCGCCGGACCCGCGGGCGAACCACGCTGGCTCCACGAGCCGGACCGACCGGCTGCGGCGGTCGACGGGGGTCGAACCCCGTGGGATACAAGGAGTTCGCGATGGGACGACGATGGATGTCACGTAGGCCAGGGGTTGCCCGGCGGACCCGCCGCCGGCTCGACGCCGGCATGACGACCGCCGAATATGCCGTCGGCACGCTGGCGGCGGTGGCGTTCGCCGCGGTGCTGCTGGCCGTCGTCAGGTCGAGCGCGGTCAAGGGGGCCCTGACGAGCATCATAACGACTGCGCTCTCGTCCGCGGGGTGATCCCGCGTCGGAAGGAGGAGCGGGAGGCCGGGATGGTGTCGGCGGAGCTCGCGACCGCCGTGCCGGCGCTGCTGCTGGTACTCGTGGCCGGGGT
>JBDSYO010000072.1:0-3274 GCA_039925625.1 Lapillicoccus sp.
TACGCCCAGCTGTACTACGAGGGACGACCCGGCGGTATCGACTTCAACCAGGACGACGAGCTGCCCGACTACCGCGACTTCGCCTACCTCGCCTTCACCGTGGGCATGACCTTCCAGGTGTCCGACACCGACCTCAAGACCAAGGCGATCCGCCGCACCGCGCTGCACCAGGCCCTCGTGTCGTTCCCCCTGGGCACTGTCATCATCGCCTCGTCGATCAACCTCGTCTCGGGCCTGGCCAAGTAGGGGCCCGCGTTTGCCCGCCACCGCCGCGGGTAGCGTCCGGGTATGCCCCTCGTCAACAGCTCCGGCTACGCCCACGTCCGCCTCACCGTGACCGACATCGAGCGCTCCAAGGCGTTCTACGACCAGGTCTTCGGGTGGCCCGCCGCCGTCGACGCCTCGGCCAAGGTCGACGAGCCGGGCGTGCGCACGTCGGCAGAGTCCTTCTACGGCGGTGTCGTCTACCAGACCCCGCAGGGGACGCTCTTCGGCCTGCGCCCAGTAGGCAGCTCAGGGTTCGACTCGGAGCACACCGGCCTCGACCACGTCAGCTTCGCCGTCGACTCCCGTGCCGACCTCGACGCAGCGGCGACCGCCCTCGGCGACGCCGGGATCCCGCACGGCGAGGTCATCGAGCTCGCCCCCGCCGGCATCGCCATCCTGTCGTTCCAGGACCCCGACGACATCAACGTCGAGCTCACCGCCCCGCTGGCCTGACCGGTGGGCACCGACGTACCGGTGGCGCTGGTCGTCGGTGCCTCCCGCGGTCTCGGCCTGCTCATCGCGCGGGAGCTGGGCCGCCAGGGTCTGCGACCCGTGCTGTGGGCCCGTGACGCCGACGAGCTGAGCCGGGCCTCGGCCCTGCTCCGCGCCGAGGGCATCGTGGCCGACACGGCGGTCTGCGATGTGCGCGACCACGAGCGCGTCTCGGCCCTGGTGGCGGAGATCGAGCGTGACCGGGGTCCGATCGAGGTCGCCGTCCACGTGGCTGGCGTGATCCAGGTCGGGCCGCTCGAGTCGATGACCCGCGACCACTTCGCCGAAGCCATCGACATCATGCAGTGGGGGCCCATCACCATGGCCCTCGCCGTGCTGCCCGCCATGCGCCGTCGCGGCCGGGGCCGGATCGGGGTCGTCGCCTCCATCGGCGGGTTGGTCAGCGTGCCTCACCTGCTCCCGTACAGCACCGCGAAGTTCGGCGCGGTGGGGTTCACCAACGGCCTACGCGCCGAGCTCGCCGGCACCGGGATCACGGCGACCACCATCGCTCCGGGCCTCATGCGTACCGGGTCGCACCTCCAAGCCGAGTTCACCGGCGACGCGCCCCGCGAGTATGCCTGGTTCGCCCCCGGGGCCTCCCTCCCGCTGGTGTCGATGGATGCCGAGCGCGCCGCGCGCCGGATCGTCCGGGGCGTCCTGCGCGGTCGGAGCACGGTCATCCTCACCCCGCTGGCCAAGGTCGGCGCGCGGGTCGGGGGCGTGGCCCCGGTGACGACCGCCGCGGCAATGGGCCTGTTGGCCCGGGTGCTCCCCGCGGCGCCCCACCACCCGACGCCCACCGTCACCGGTGAGCAGGCCCGGGAGCGGCTGTCGTCGTCCGTGGTCGAACGCCTCACCGTCTGGGGGACGCGAGCCGCCCGGAGGTTCAACGAGAGCTGAGCCGCGCCTGCCAGAGCCGTTCGAGGACGAGGTCGTCGCCCGGCACCGACACCCAGACGCCTTCGGGCAGAACGGTATCCGGAGGCACGAGGCAGCCTCGGGCCCGCCGGTTCTCGTCTCGCAGCCGGGCGACCCGGAACCCGGGGGCGGCCACCGGAGCGTTGACGCACACCGAGCGAAGCGTGGCCCCGCTCAGGACGACCGGCGCGCAGTCGACGACGAACCGGGCCGACGCCAGCACCTCCGCCTCCGGGAGGCCGACGTGGATCCTGGGGTCCTCCACCATGGCCATCACCTCGGCCGCGTCCTTGCGGCCGGCCGGGGTGTCACCGGTCAGCCAGACCTGCGCGTCGGTGCCCTCGAGCAGCGACTCGACGCACGCGACGACGTGGGCCACCTCGGCCCCGGTCGCGTCGAGCCGGACGACGACGTCGGGCCGGTGCCAGACCAGGCCGACCCCTCGCACGTCGGCGTCGGGGATGCGGCGGGCGAGGGCGAGGGTCTCAGCGTTCTTGGTGCGGGCGAGGTCCTCGTCGCGACCGGCGAGGTCCGGGCCGTCGTGCCAGGCCACCGCATCGGGCAACCAGCACAGGTCGGCGCCGGCTACCAGAGCCCGGTGGGCGAGCTCCCAGTCCTCCCCGCCGTAGCCGCGGAACGACGCGTCGAAGCCGCCGAGGCGCTCGAACAGGCTCCGGTTCAGGGACAGGACGGCACTGATGACGAGCTGGTAGGCGCGGTCGTCGGGCCGCTGCAGGTCGTCGGTGCGGGCGTACCCGTCCAGCAGCCACTGCGGCTCGGGCAGCTCGACGGGGGCCGCGCCCGACCCGCCCAGCCAGTCACGCACCGCGTCGGCGGACCACCCGTCGAGCTCGGCGTGGCGACGGTGACCCACGGCGAGCGCCCACGGGTCTCCGGCGGCCACCGCGACCCGCTCGAGGTAGCCGGGGGCGGGCACGCAGTCCTGGTCGAGGAAGGCGATGACGCTCCCGCGGGCGGCGGCGGCGCCGAGGTTGCGCGCGGCGGCCGCGCGGAACCCCTCGTCGTGCTGGTGGACCGAGCGCACCGCGTACGCGTGGGGCCCGGGGCGCAGCGGCTCGGGGGACCCGTCGTCGGCGACGACGACTTCGAAGCGGTCGGCGTCGAGGGTCTGCCGGTCGAGGCCGGCGAGCAGGCGGTCGAGCTGCTCCGGCCGGCCGTACACGGGGACGACGACGCTGATCTCGGGAGCCCGGCTCATCGGAGCTCGCGCAGGACGTCGGCGTAGGCGGCGGCGGTGGTGGCCCAGGACGGTCCGACCTCGACGTGGTCCTCGAGCCAGGTCGAGGTGGGGTCGACGAGGGCCACCGCGACCGCGGTCTGGAGGTCGTCGGCGGCCGTGACGACCCCCGGCAGGCGGGCCGCCAGCTCGTCGACGTAGGGGCTGCGGCGGACCAGAGGCCGGCGTCCCGCCTCGACCCAGGTGTTGACCGAGCCGGAGGCGCTGATGTGCCGGTGGGGGGCGAGGGGGACGTCCGCCCGCAGGACCGCCTCGAGCAGCTCCTCGTCGGAGAGGTAGCCCGTCAGCCGGAACCGGACGCCGCGCTCCGCGGCGTACCGGGCCAGGCTCTCCGCG
>JBDSYO010000073.1:0-3059 GCA_039925625.1 Lapillicoccus sp.
AAGCCGGCGTCACTCGAAGATCAGAGACGAGTACAGCCCCTCCCGGTGCAGATACGCTCCGCCCTCGGACCGATGACACGTCCCTCGTAAGCGAGCAGGTGTTCCAGCTTCTCGTCGGGGTGAACGAGCGACGGCGCGACGGGCCGCCGGCCCGCGGAGATGAACCACTCACCCCACCATCATCGGCAGAAGTCGTCGAGGCGGACAGAACCGCAATGCTCATCGCGAATCCAGATCCTTGAATCTCACCCTGCGTGGGCGGACTTGCTGTGATCCGCCGATCTCAACTCACCCTGACACGCAGGGCTGCGGCCGCCCTGGGTGCTGGCCACCTCTGACTGGTCACCGGCGTTGTTTCCGCTGAGACTTGGGCTTGGCCGCCGGCTCCGCCCCTGGGTCCCATCGGTATCGCCGGTGCCGCGGCTCCGCAGACACTCTATGTCTCTGTCCGGCTTTCCGCATCACGATCCTAGGGCTGCGGAACCTACAGCTCGGGGCCACGGTCGCCGGAGCCGATCCCGGTACGGACGACGGAGATCATGTCCTGTCATACGGCTGGAGCCTTGCCGCGTGTCCGTTTGCCAATTCGTCTATCGAGACGCGACGTGGTCGACCTTGCGCCGGAGCGTGCCGCGCTTCCGCTTCCGAGCACACTGGAGCCTTATCAGCGCCGTGTAAGTGCCTCGGTGCCTCGGTGCCTCGGTGCCTCGGCGCCTCGGCGCCTCGGTGCCTCGGTGCCTCGGTGCAGCGGGCCCGGGGCTGCGGCTCCGACCGGCTGTTCGTCACGGTCGGGGCGCGCCGGCGGGCTCGTATCAAGCAGTGCCCGGCATGCAGCAGCGGGACCTGAAGAGCTGCGTCAGCTGGTTGAGCACGTCAAGACACCGACTCTGGTCGACACGTGGCGAGCCAAACCCTGGTGCATGAGTGACCCAGCCGCGTCGAACGGTCGGCGGTGTATCACGCCGGCCCGAGGATGCTCCACGAAGGCATGAGCCATGGAAACGCTGACAACGACGTCACGACCCCCCGGTCGACGTACTACGAGCAGGGGCGGTTCGGACGGATGTTCCCGACCCTGCCGCCCTTCTCCGCAGACACTCCCTCGGTCCGCCAGGCACTCCTCGAGGTCGGCGGGCCAGGCGGGATCATGGACGCGCAGGACGACCTGTCCGACCCGGTCACCTTGATCACGGACCCGGCGAAGAGCGCCCACAACCCGAACAACCCGACGAACACGGCGGGCTTCACGTTCCTCGGCCAGTTCCTCGACCACGACATGACGTTCGACCCCACGAGCAGCCTCGCCCGCCGGCAGGACCCCGAGTCGATCCGCAACTTCCGTATCCCGGCGCTCGACCTGGACAGCGTGTACGGCGGCGGTCCCGGCGTCAGCCCCCATCTGTACGACCGAAGCGTCGATGGAGGGCGCACGACGTTCCTCGTCGAGGAGATCCCGGGCTCGGCGGCCAAGACCGTCGACGCCCAGGCGCGCCATGACCTCCCACGCAACAGCCAGCGCACGGCACTCGTGGCGGACCCGCGCAACGACGAGAACCTCATGGTGTCGCAGCTGCAGCTCGCGTTCCTGCGGTTCCACAACGCGGTGCTCGCAGACGTCAAGGCCGACCTCGGCACCGCATACACGCTCGAGGAGGTCTTCGCCGAAACTCAGCGTCTCGTCCGCTGGCACTACCAGTGGATGATCGTCCACGAGTTCCTCCCCAGAACCATCGGCTCAGCCCTGACGACGGACATCCTTACCGCAGGGCGTCGTTTCTACACCTGGCGTAACGACCCCTACATTCCCGTCGAGTTCTCCGTCGCGGCATACCGGTTCGGCCACTCCCAGGTGCGGCCCAGCTATCGCGGCAACTTCGGCACGAGCGCGACCGACGCGGCCCAACAGTTCTTCGGCCTCGTCTTCAAGCCGGACGACCCCAACTCGGGCGACCCCGACGACCTGCGCGGCGGGTGCCGTGCACCACGTCGCTTCATCGACTGGCAGACATTCTTCGACTTCGGCGACGGGCGCGTCAGGCCCAACAAGATGATCGACACGACGCTGTCCAGCATCCTGTTCCACCTCATGGGGCAGGCGACCGGCACCCCGGACTCGCTCGCAACTCGCAACCTTCTGCGCAACCTGACCATGAAGGTGCCATCCGGCCAGGCCATCGCCAAAGCGATGACGGTGACGCCGCTGGCCCCCAGCGACCTGGCCGACCTCGCAGCCGTCTCCGACGACCACCTCGACCAGCGCACCCCGCTCTGGTTCTACGTACTGCGAGAGGCACAAGTCATGGCGGGCGGTCAGCACCTCGGGCCGGTAGGTGGGCGGATCGTCGGCGAGGTCATCGTCGGGCTCATCGAAGGCGACAACCAGTCCTATCTCAGCCAAGACCCTCAATGGATCCCCACCTACGGCAACAACGGCACCTTCCTCATCACCGACCTGCTCACCAAGGCCGGAGTCGTCGGCTCACTCGCATAACACCGCAACCCGGGCGTGCCTGAGAGAGCCCTGATCCGTGAACTGTTTGGTGGCCCGGCAGGGTGGTCGGGTGTGGCTGAGCCTTGACCGACCTTGGTGGCTCCGGTGGATTGGCCGCCCGACCCGTCTGGCGACGCCGACCCGAGATGTCGTCAGCCGCAGGCGCGGTCACCAGAACAGCGTTGGCTGCCGGTCTCGATCCCCGAGTCGACGCGCGTGCGACCCTGCAAGATGTCCGCACCCATGACCTCAGTGCGTCGGCACGTCCACTTGACGTCTCTCACCCGGCCAGGCGGGTTGCGGGCGTGGTCGAGGGTCAACTGACGGCGGTGGTGGTCGTAGTGCTGGGTGGGGTGGTGGTAGACGCCGCGGATGCTCATGACGTCCGAGAAGTAGGGTCCCAGCCGATCGGGAAGTGCACGGTGCGCTGCAGGTCGGCGTCGGACGCGTGGTCGAGTGAGGCTTGGAGCGCGTGAATGGTGCGGTCCATCAGCCGTTCGGCGCGGGGGTACCCGAGGATGCGGATCCCGCCGAGGGATCCGACGTAGTTGACGACGTGGAATGGCCG
>JBDSYO010000074.1:0-4530 GCA_039925625.1 Lapillicoccus sp.
GGCGACCTCGCTGGCCCTCGCGGGTGCCGCCGACGCCGACCCGACGGCGCTGGTCGTCGCCTATCTCGGTCGGCTGGCCGCCCGGCTCGGCGAGCCGGCCGCACTGGTGCGCGAGGCATACCGACACCGCTGCGCCACGATCGGCCGGGCCGTCGCGCTCAGCCTTCCGGACGGACGGACCCTGACGGGGGCGGCGGTGGCCGTGGACGACGACGGCCGTCTCGTTGTCGACGGGCCCGACGGCCGGATCGCCTGGGCGGCCGGCGACGTGGTGCACGCCCGGCCGCCCGGTTGACATGATGCACGCATGAGCGAGATCTCACCGGCCGGCGCAGGCCGCCACGGTGAGATCTCGGCGATCGGGGACCTCGAGGAGGTCACCGCCACCCTCCTCGGCCACCCCCTCGACCTGACCCGTCGGGACGTCAGCGCGGCGGCCAAGGTCAGCCAGCGCAGCGCGCGCTCGTTCTGGCAGGCGCTCGGCTTCCCCCTCGTCAACACCGATGAGGCGTTGTTCACGCAGGCCGACGTCGACGCCCTTCAGGTCGTCGCCGGGCTGGTACGCGACGGCGACCTCGACGAGTCGACGGCCCTGCAGCTGACCCGGGCGTTCGCGCGGACGGCCGACCGGCTGGCGTCGTGGCAGGTGCAGCTGGTGGCGGAGGCGGTGGAGGCCGAGCGCGACCGGGTCGCCGACGTCAACGCCGACCACTCCTCCGCGGCGACGGCCCAGGCGACGGCGCGCTTCCTCGTGCGGGTCGCCGACGACCTTGAACCGCTGCTCCTGTACGCCTGGCGCCGCCATCTCGCGGACGCGGTCTCCCGCTTGCTCACCGACGCCGAGCCGGAGACGGCGCAGGAGGGGATCTACCGGCACATCGGCTTCGCCGACCTCGTGGCGTTCAGCACCATGGTGCGCAAGTCGACCGAACGCGAGCTCGCGGTCATCGTGCAGCGGTTCGAGGGTCTGTGCGCCGACATCGTCACCGCCCACGGCGGCCGCATCGTCAAGACCGTGGGCGACGAGATCCTCTTCTCCAACCGCCACGCCGGGCCGGCGGCGGCCACGGCCCTCGACCTCGACGAGGCGATCGCCCGCGACCCCGTGCTCCCCGACGTGCGCGTCGGGCTCGCCGCGGGGCGGGTCATCCCACGCCTGGGCGACGTCTTCGGCACCACGGTCAACCGAGCGGCCCGGCTCACCTCGATCGCCCAGCCCCACACCGTGCTCGTCGACGGCGCCGTGGCCGAGGCGCTGAAGGACATCTCGGGGTTCGACCTCACCGCCCTGCGCCCGCGCGCCATGCGCGGGGTCGGCAAGGTCGAGCCCTATCTCCTCGTCCGGGCCGGGACGGCCGTGCGACCCCGGACCCGACCGTCCCCGCCGACCCGCCAGGAGCCCGCGTGACCACCACCCCCCTCGTCCGCGTCGAGCGGTCCGACGACGGCCACGTCGCCGAGATCGTGCTCGACCGCCCTGACGCGCTCAACGCCGTCTCCACCGAGATGGCGGGAGCCATCGCCGCGGCGGCGACGGAGGTGGCGTCCGACGCCGCCGTGCGCTGCGTCGTGCTCCGGTCGAGCCAGGACCGGGCGTTCTGCGTCGGTGCCGACCTCAAGGAGCGCAACACCCTCACCGACGCCCAGCTCGTGGCCCAGCGCCCCGGCAACCGCGCGGCCTACGGCGGGATCCTCGACCTCCCCATGCCGGTCGTCGTCGCCGTGGAGGGGTATGCGCTGGGCGGCGGGTTCGAGCTGGCGCTCGCCGGCGACCTCGTCGTGGCCGGGGAGGGCGCGACGGTCGGGCTCCCGGAGGTGTCGGTGGGCGTGATCCCCGGCGGCGGCGGCACCCAGCTGCTGACCCGCCGGGTGGGCTGGTCGCGGGCGGCCTCGCTGGTCTTCACGGCCCGCCGGCTCACCGCCGCACAGGCCTACGCCCTGGGCTGCGTCGACGAGGTGGTCCCCACCGGCACGGCTGCTGCGCGCGCCCGGGAGGTCGCCCTGGGCATCGCCGCCAACTCCCCGGTGGCCCTCCGGCAGGCGAAGCGGGCCATGCGGCTCGGCGCCGACGTCGACCTGCGGGCCGGGCTCGAGATCGAGGACGCGTGCTGGAGGGCCAGCGCCTTCAGCGCGGACCGGGCCGAAGGAGTGGCGGCATTCGTCACGAAGCGGACGCCTCGGTGGCCGGGGAGCGCGATCCCCTAGCATCACCAGAGTGACGCGTGTGCTGCTGGCTGAGGACGACCCGGCCATCTCCGAACCCCTGGCGCGCGCTCTGCGCCGCGAGGGCTATGACGTAGACGTGCGGGGTGACGGTCGTACCGCGCTCGAAGGGGCCCGGGAGAACCCCGACCTCGTCGTGCTCGACCTGGGTCTGCCGTTCATCGACGGGCTCGAGGTGTGCCGCCGGATGCGCGCGATGGGCAAGACCGTGCCCGTGCTGATCCTCACAGCGCGGGCCGACGAGGTCGACACCGTCGTGGGGCTCGACGCCGGCGCCGACGACTACGTCACCAAGCCGTTCCGCCTCGCCGAGCTGCTGGCCCGGGTGCGGGCCCTGCTGCGACGCAACCCGTCGGACGCGGCGCCGACGAGCGACCAGCTGCGCATCGACCCCGACGGCCGGCGGGCCTGGTTCCATGACAACGAGATGCAGCTGACGGCCAAGGAGTTCGACCTCCTGCGGGTGCTCGTGCGCGAGCAGGGCAAGGTCGTCTCGCGCGAGCAGCTCATGCGGGAGATCTGGGAGACGGCCTGGTTCGGCTCCACGAAGACGCTCGACATGCACATCAGCGTGCTGCGCCGGAAGCTCGGCGACGACGCGACCCAGCCGCGCTACATCTCGACCGTCCGTGGCGTGGGCTTCCGGTTCGAGCGCCCCGACAGCTGAGCGGGACACCCCGGTATGCGCCGCGAGGTCCTGCGGATCACCGCTTCGGCCGTGGTGGCCGGGCTGGTCGGTGTGCTCGTGCCCGTCCTGGCGGTCTGGCTCTGGGTCTTCACGGAGCACCCCGACACCGTCGACGACTGGCTCGACTCACCGCCGCTCGACCGCGGCCTGTTGATCCTGGGTCTGGGCGCCCTGCTGGCCGCCCTCATCGCCGCGTTGTCCGTTGCGGCGGCGGCCTACCTCTCGCGCCGGGTGGCCGCCCCGATGTCTCAGCTGGTGGTGGCCGCGGAGCAGCTGGGGGAGGGCAAGACCCGCATCCCGCCCATCCGCTCCGGCATCGCCGAGGTCGACCGCGTATCGGCGGTCCTCACCCGCAGCGCGCAGCAGGTGACGAAGTCGCTGGCCGCGGAACGGGAGTTCGCCTCCGACGCCTCCCACCAGCTGCGCACACCGCTCACTGCCCTGTTGATGCGCCTGGAGGAGATCTCGGCGTCCGATGACCCCGTCGTGGTCCACGAGGAGGCCGGGATCGCCATGGAGCAGGTCGAGCGGCTGACGCGGGTCGTGGACGACCTGCTCATGCGCAGCCGGCGGGGCAACGACGCGCCGCGCCCCGAGGTGAGCCTCGACTCGGTGATCGCGGCCCTCCAGCGCGAGTGGCAGCCGGCCTTCGAGAAGGCCCGCCGCAGCGTTCGGGTGCACGGCGAGCGCGGCCTCGTCGTCAGGTCGACGCCCGTGGCCCTGAGCCAGGTGCTGAGCACCCTCCTGGAGAACTCGCTGGTCCACGGCCGCGGCACGGTCGAGATGCAGGCGCGGCGCAGCGGCCCCTCGGTCGTCGTCGAGGTGAGCGACCAAGGTGACGGGGTGCCGGCGGCGATCGCGCCGCACATCTTCGAACGGTCGGTCAGCAGCGGCCGGGGCAACAGCACCGGTCTGGGCCTGGCCCTCGCCCGCGACCTCGCGGAGTCGAACGGCGGCCGGCTCGACCTGGTGTCGGCCCAGCCGGTGAGGTTCGCTCTGTTCCTGTCGGAGGCCGAACAGCGCTGACGCTCAGGGGGCGGCGGGGCCCCGGTCGTTCTCCACGGCGCGAGCGTCGGTGCCGGCGTCCGCGCCGTCATCGGCACCCTGGAGTCCGGCCTCGGCCAGGTCCTCGGGCTCCGGGTCGCCGGGGTGCTCACCGGCGAAGACGACCTGGCGGTAGGCCCAGAACCGGAAGATCGTCGCGAAGCCGATGCCGATGATGGTGTTGAGGTTGACCGCGCCCCGCGAGGTGAGGTTGAGCCCGTCGTGGGTGAAGTTCAGCCACAGGGTGGAGATGGCCAGACCGACCCCGTTCACCGCGAAGAACAGCAGCGCCTCATGGTGGGCGGGCCGTTTGCGCCGGTGCCGGAACGTCCACATCCGGTTCCCCACCCACGCGACGAGGGTGGCGGCGGCCCCGGAGATGATCTTCGACGTGGTCAGGTGGCCGGCCCGCGGGCCGTAGAACAGCAGGTTGAAGCCGCCGAAGTCGATGACGAACCCGACAGCCCCGATGACGCCGAACTTGGCCAGCTCGCGCCAGAAGAGGCTGACGAGGACCTGGAGCCGTCCGACGAGGGTGTGTGGGCGGTCCTCGGTCACGGGAGCACTGTACCGAC
>JBDSYO010000075.1:0-11566 GCA_039925625.1 Lapillicoccus sp.
GGCCCAGGTAGGCGGCGGTCGGGCTGACCGAGACCCCCTCCACGAGGGTGACGTCGGTGCGCATCCAGACCCGCCCGCGCCCGGGGACCGACGCCGGGTCGGCGTGGATCTCGACCGACGCGATGTAGCCGCCCTTCCAGACCGAACTGCCCGACCACCCCGGCCACGACTCGGGCGGCGGCATGGGGGCGGGTGTTCCGCCGGCGACGGCTGTGGTGTCGCCGCGGGCGACCCGCCAGGCCCGAGCGCGCACCACGGGGCGGTCGTCGACCGACAGCGAGGCCTCGACCAGCTCGATGGTGCGCCCCGGGCGCACCGTCTCGACCTTCACCGACGTGAGCCGGTCGGGGATGAGGCCGAGGATCTCGTAGGTGATCCGGCCGAGGGCGAGCTCGGGGCGGGGGTCGTGGGTCTCGATGGCATACGCGATGAGCCCCGAAACCGGACCCATGTGCTGCTCGTGGTCGTTCCAGGCGCCGTGGGCGTGCTCCGTCGGGGCGTACCCGCCGTCCGGGAGGGGGACGTAGTAGCTGCCGGAGGTCACCCCGCCACCCTAGGCACCCCCCATTATTCCAACCGAACTCAGATGTTGCCGGGTCCTCGGGGTGCAGGGTCGCGGAACCCGGACATCTGAGTCCGGTCGATTGCAGTGGGGTCGAGGGGAGCCCGTCAGGCGGTGCCGCGCACCCTCGCGACGATCTCGGTGGCGCAGACGTCGGGCTGCAGCTCAGGGAGCCAGTGGCCCTCGTCGACCTCGACGAACCGGTAGTAACCACGCACGAAGGCTCCGGTGGTCTCGGCGGCGCGGCGTCCGAGGAAGTCGTCGCGACGGCCCCACACGAACGTGGTCGGCACCTTGACCCGGTGCACCGAGCCGCGCGAGTGGCGCAGGGCGCGGTACCAGCCCAGCGCCCCGTGCAGCGCGCCCGGCTCCCGCATCCGCCCGGCATACTGCTCGGCCGTCGCCCGGGGCAGCCCCGACGACTCCAGCCACGGCGTCAGGCGGCGGGCGAGCGCCACCTCGGGCGCCCGGGGCAGCTGGAAGAACGTCATGTATGCGGAGTGGGCGGCCTGCCAGGGGTCGCGCATCGCCCGCGCCATGGCCGCCGGGTGCGGCGTGGACAGCGCGGTGAGCGAGGCGACCCGCTCGGGGTGGTTACCGGCCACCGACCATGCGACGGCCCCGCCCCAGTCGTGGCCCACGACATGCGCCTGCTCGACCCCGGCGGCGTCGACCAGGGCGACCACGTCGGCGACGAGCTCCGTCATGGCGTACGCCCGCGGGTAGCCCTGGGTGGGCCGCGCCCCGGGGCTGTACCCGCGCTGGTCCGGCGCGAGGACGCGCATACCGGCATCGACCAGGCGGTCGGCGACCGCGTCCCAGCTCGACCGGTTCGCCGGGAACCCGTGCAGCAGCACGACGGCCGGACCGGCCGGGTCGCCGCGGTCGGTGACGTCGAAGGTGAGGCCGTCGCGGGAATAGCGCTCCATGGACCCCATCGTGGTGCCACCATCGACTGGACCGCACGTTTCTCCTGCCCGGTCGGTCACCTGCGTCGGTAGGGAAGTGGAGTGGTGATGAGCGTCTTTCTCAAGCTGGACGATGTCGAGGGCGAGTCGACCCACAAGGATCACGAGGGTGAGATCGACGTGCTGTCCTGGGCCTTGGGTCTATCGAGCTCGGGCACGACCCATCTGGGTGGGGGAGGCGCGGGCACGGGAAAGGTCCGGTTCAACCCCTTCAGCATCACCAAGAAGCTCGACCGAGCCTCGCCGGTCCTGATGCTCGACGCGGCGAGCGGGCGGAGGATCCCGACGGCGACCCTGACCGGCCGCAAGGCCGGCGAGGGCCAGAAGGACTTCCTCGTGGTGACCATGAAGGAGGTGCTCATCACGGCATGCGACGTCCAGGGAACGGGCGATGACGACGATGTGCAGGAGCGGCTCGACCTCTCTTTCGCCCGGATCTCCGTGGTGTACAGCCGACAGCAGCCGGACGGGTCGATGGTGGCGGCGAGCGAGTTCGCCTGGGACGTGGCGAGGAACGGGCCGATCTGACCCTCGGGCCCGCTTGCGGGACGCCCTCTCGGGGTACAGGGTGCGAGCATGCGCAGATCCACGACGCGGTGGTCGGTTGCCGGTGTCCTCCTTCTCCTCCTCTCGACGTTCGCCGTCGCCAGCACGGTCGGCTCGGCATATGCCGCCCCGCCCTCGGCCGGGGTCGACCTGGGTCCGGACGTGCTCGTCTTCGACCCCAGCATGTCGACGGCCCAGATCCAGGTGGCCGCCGATGCGGTGTACGAGCAGCAGAAGGACGCCGAGATGGGGACGGGCCGGAAGGCCCTGCTGTTCAAGCCGGGGGTCTACGGCTCGGTCACGACGCCGCTCATCGTCAGGGTGGGCTACTACACCGAGGTCGCGGGGCTCGGTCTCAACCCCGGCGACGTGACGATCAACGGCCACGTCGACGTCTACAACCGGTGCCTCACGCCCGACAACTGCATCGCCCTCGACAACTTCTGGCGGTCGGTGTCCAACCTCACCATCAACGTCGCGGGCCTCGACGGGTGCCGGGCCACCGGCAACTTCTGGGCCGTCTCGCAGGCGTCGCCGATGCGCCGGGTCGACGTCCAGGGCAACCTCACCCTGATGGACTACTGCACCGCCGGACCGCAGTACGCCAGCGGCGGGTTCATCGCCGACTCCCGGACGCGCTCGGTCACCAACGGGTCGCAGCAGCAATGGCTCACCCGTGACAGCCAGATCGGTGGATGGACCAACGGCGTCTGGAACCAGGTGTTCTCCGGCGTCATCGGCGCTCCGCCGCAGTCGTTCCCCAACCCGCCCTACACGACGCTTCCCACTACACCCGTGAGCCGCGAGCGCCCCTACCTCTACGTGGACGGCGCGGGCGCGTGGCGCGTCCTCGTCCCTGCGCCGCGCACCGACTCGTCCGGCACGACGTGGGCAGCCGGGTCCACCCCGGGTCGATCGGTCCCGCTCTCCGAGTTCCAGGTCGTCTCCAGCACCACCCCGTGGTCGACGGTCAACGCGGCGACCGCCCAGGGCCGCAACCTGCTGCTCCTGCCCGGCGTCTACGACGTGTCCCGCGCCATCTCGGTCAAGCGGGCCGGCTCGGTCGTGCTCGGGCTGGGGTTCCCCACCCTCACGCCGACCAACGGCAACGCCGCCCTCGAGGTGGCCGACGTGCCCGGGGTCGACATCGCCGGGCTCATCATCGACGCCGGGTCGCCCACGTCGCCCGCGCTCATGACCATCGGCACCGGCCGCGCCGGCAAGGGGAAGGCCGCCCAGGCGAGCGACGCGGCATACCCGACCGGGATCCAGGACGTGTTCTTCCGCATCGGCGGGCCCCACGCGGGATCAGCGACCGTCGCCCTGCAGGTCAACAGCGACCACGTGGTGCTCGACGACATCTGGGCGTGGCGGGCCGACCACGGCCAGGGCGTCGGCTGGACCGTCAACACCTCCGACACGGGCGTCGTGGTCGCGGGTGACGACGTCACGGCCACCGGCCTGTTCTCCGAGCACTTCCAGAAGGAGAACGTCATCTGGTCGGGCGAGCGCGGCCGCACGGTCTTTTTCCAGAACGAGCTGCCCTACGACGCGCCCGACCAGGCGTCCTGGCAGCACGACGGCATCCTCGGCTACGCGGCCTACAAGATCGCCGACACGGTGAAGCAGCACGAGCTCTGGGGCGGGGGCAGCTACATCTACACCAACGTCAACCCCACACTTCACGCGTCGCACGCCTTCGAGGTGCCCGTGACGGCGGGGGTGCGGCTGCACGACCTGCTCACGGTGTCGCTCAACCAGGCCGGCACCATCGACCACGTCGTCAACGACGTGGGCGCCCCGGTGACGCCGACGTTCCAGGGTCCGAGCACCGTCACCTCGTACCCGTGACCCCACCGACGTCTCGCCGGGCTGAGCCTGCGCGGGACGTCGGCGCGGCCTACAGTCGGGTATGCCCTCGCTGCCGCTGTTCCCCCTCGGTGGCACCCTGCTGCCGGGCCTCCGGCTGCCGCTGCAGGTTTTCGAGGAGCGCTACCTCGCGCTGCTGCAGCACCTCATCGACAGCGACGGCGAGGAGATCGGGTTCGGCGTCGTCGCCATCCGGCACGGCTACGAGGTCGGCGACCGGGCCAACGAGCTGTGTGCCATCGGCTGCCTCGCGGTCCTCGACCGGGTCGTGCAGGTGACCGACGGCTTCTACCTCGTACTCACCCACGGCACCCGCCGGTTCCGGCTCGACGCCGTCGACGAGAACGCTGGTACGCCGTGGGCCACCGGTCGCGTGACGTGGTTGCAGGACGTGCCGGGTGAGCCGGACGCCGTTGCTGCACAGGCGCTTTCGGTGCGGTCCGCCGTCGAGGCCCACGCGCGCACCGTTGGCTCGGAGGTGACCGAACCCCCGACCGACCCGGGGGAGACCGCATGGTGGGCCGCCGAGGCCCTCGACCTCGACCGCGACGACCGGCAACGGCTGCTCGAGCTGCCCGAGGTGCCGGCCCGGCTCGGCCTGGTGCGACGTCTGGCCCTGCGAGAGACCGGGCTCGCCTCCCGCCTGGGCGTCGCGGGCGGCACCGGACCCACCCCGCCCAGCCTGAACTGACCGCTGGGCTCAGGCCGGGCTCAGGACCGGCTCATCGCAGGTCGACCAGCGAGCTCCAGTCGTCGCGCGGGAGCGCGTCGACCACGGCCGAGACCTCCATGGTGTCGAGCGTGACCTCACCCCCGTGGCTGGTGAGGAAGGCGGTGTCGGCGGCGTCGCGACCGGTCGCAATGCGCACGAGGGTCTGCCGGGGGGCGAGCCAGGTGGCGTCGACGAGGTGCCACGCCCCGTCGACCCAGGCCTCGCATACGGCGTGGAAGTCCATGGGAGACAGGCCTGGTGCGTAGACCGACACGAGGCGGGCGGGCACGTCTCGCGCGCGCAGGAGCGCGATGGTGAGGTGGGCGAAGTCGCGACAGACGCCCTGGCGGGCCAGCAGCGTGCGCACGGCGCCGTCGGTGGGCAGGCTCGACCCCGACACGTAGTAGAGCTTGTCGTGCACCCATGACGCCACGGCGGCGAGCAGGGCGTGCCCCTCGAGCGAGCCGAACTCGGCCGCCGCCGTGGGGTCGAGGGTGTCGGACTCGCAGTAGCGGCTCGGGCGCATGAACGTGACGAGGTCGATGTCGGAGGCGACGTCGAGGTCGCCCTGGCCGGTCACCGTGGCTCGGTAGCCGAAGGTCACCGGCCCGGCGCCGCATTTGATCCGGTGCAGCCGGCTGCCGTAGTGGTCGGTGAAGGTGGTCGGCTCCACCCGGCGTCCGTGGACGGTGATCTCGATCTGCTCGCGCAGGTCGGCGCCCCGGGGTGAGACCGCCGCGCTGAAGATCAGGGTCGCCGGACCGCTGACCGTGAGGCCGAGATGGGCCGAGACGTCACGCTGCACCGGGTCAGTGGAGCACAGCGGCGACCGGGGCGGTCACCGTGACCGTCAGCCGGGCAGCGCGGTGGCGGTGAGCAGGTAGCGCTCGTCGGAGACCGGGCCGCCCCAGAGCGCCGGGGCGGTCAGCGGCTCGACGACGATGTCGCGCGCGTGAGGGGCCACTAGCCGGCGGGTCTCGTCGGCGGTCAGCCCGCCGCCGGTCCACCAGCGCCCCTCGACGAGCACGAGCCGCCCACCCGGGCGCAGCAGGCCGGCCCAGCGCCTCAGCGCGGCCGCCGGGTCGGGCAGCGCCCACAGGACGTGGCGGGTGAGGACGACGTCGAAGGTCCCTGGGTCACCGGGCGGATCGGCGGCATCGCCCTCCTCGACGGTAGCCATGGCCCCTGCCCCCGCGAGCTTCGCGCGCGCCGCCGCGACCATGGCCGGGGCCAGGTCGACGCCGTGCACCGGGTGACCCGCCTCGGCGAGCAGCAGGGTCAGGGTGCCGGTGCCGCAGCCGAGATCGAGGACGTCGGCGGGGGGCGGTGGCAGGTGGCGGCGGAGCAGGCTCGCCCACGCCGCGCGGGTCTGCGGGTCGCGGAGACCGTGGTCGGCCTCCTCGTCGAACCGGGCCGCCTCGGCGTCCCAGTAGGCGCGCTGGTCGACCGGTCCCGCGGCGCTGTCGTTCATCCGGCCCACCCTAGGCAGGCAACTCGTCAGGTCGCGGGGTCAGGTCGGTTCCTAGGCCGGGCGCACGATCTGCTGGATCGCCCAGTGGTTGCCGTCGGGGTCTTCGACGGTGAGGAACCGCCCCCAGGCCTGGTCGTCGATCTCACCGGGGTCGAGGCCGCGCTCGCGCAGCTCGCGCTGCGTCGCCTCGATGTCGGTGGTCACGACCTGCAGGCCCTTGATCGACCCGGGAGGGGCGTCGGTGAGGCCGCGTCCGAAGGCGATGGAGCACGCCGACCCGGGCGGGGTGAGCTGCACGAACCGCAGCGCCGGCGTGACCACCCGGTCGTGGTCGGCGGTGAAACCGAGCTGCTCCACGTAGAAGGCCTTGGCGCGGTCGACGTCGGTGACGGGGATGATCACGAGCTCGAGACGGAGGTCCATGCGGTGCTCCTTGCTTGGTGCGGTCACGCCGGTCCCTCTACGCTAGGGCAGCTTCCGGTCAGTTTCTGTCCGCTTTCTCGGGAGAAGGGGGATCGTGACCTGCCCGAGGGCATCGTCTCCCATCGCTTCAGGGGCGCGACCCGCCGTCGGGGCGACCGCTCCGCCAGCCGGTCACGACGAGGCCGAGACCCACGAGCGCCACGATGGGTCCGACGACGGCCCAGAAGGTCACCCCCGACATGACGCTGCCGCCGACCCGGCCGAGGCCCTGCAGGGTCCACAGGATGCCCAGCAGCACGAGGACGATGCCGCCGATGACGAACCCAGGTCTCTTCACTCCGTGAGGGTAGACGAGCCGCTCCCCGCGCACCGATGAGCCGAACGCGCATGGCTATCCAGCGTCGTCCCGCAGATCGGTGCTCGGGCGGCCGTACAGTTCGGTGATGGAGCACGAGAGCGCTCACGACCAGGCCGTCGTCGACCCCGCCGTGCCACCGTCGGGCACCGGCTGCGTCGAGTGCCTCGCGGCGGACGGCTGGTGGGTGCATCTGCGCCGGTGCGCCGCCTGCGGGCACATCGGCTGCTGTGACACCTCGCCCGGCCAGCACGCGACCGCCCACCACGGGTCGAGCGGCCACCCGGTCATCCGCAGCTTCGAGCCGGGGGAGGACTGGTTCTTCGACTACCGCACCGGCGACATGCTCGACGGCCCGGAGCTCGCGCCCCCGACCAGCCACCCAGGTGGCCAGGGCGTCCCGGGGCCGGCAGGTGCGGTGCCGGCCGACTGGCAGGACCACCTGCACTGATGGGTATGCGTCCCGCCGCCGCCCTCGCGGGGCTCACCTTCGTGGGTCTCGCGGGCTGCACGGCCGCCAGCCCGGACGCCGCGCCGTCCCGCGCTGCTCCCTCCTCGACCGCCTCGGCGTCCTCGACCTCGACCGCGCCCACCTCCTCCGCGACGTCCTCCGCGACGTCCTCTGCGACACCGACACCGACACCGACGCCGACCCCGACCTCCATGGCGACGGCCGCACCCCAGCCGGCCGCCCGACCGTGGTCCCCGCGCAGCCTCTTCGGGCGCACCTACGACGGCCGCGCGCTGACGGTGGGCCGGGAGACCGGCAGCACCGAGGCATACCAGCAGTTCCTCGTCACCTACGAGGGTGACGGCCTCACCGTCTCGGGCCGGATGAACGTGCCGCGCGGCACCGGCCCGTTCCCCGCTGTGGTCCTCGCGCACGGCTACGCCGACCCGGCGGTCTACGACAACAGCCAGCAGATGGCGCGTGAGCGCGACTTCCTCGCGCGGCAGGGTTATGTCACCCTCCTCGTCGACTACCGCAACCACGCGCAGTCGAGCCGCGACCCCGACAACGACGCGAACCTGCGGGTCGGCTACGCCGTCGACGTCGTCAACGCGGCGCTGGCGCTGCAGCAGGACGCCCGCGTACGCCCCGAGAAGATCGCCCTCATGGGCCGCTCGATGGGCGGCGGGGTCGTCTTCTCGGCGCTGGAGGCCAAGCCGGGGCTGTTCCGGGCCGCCATCGCCTACTCGCCCGTCAGCACCGACTCGGTCGACAACTTCAACCAGTGGACGGTGCCGGACGCGTCACGCTCGGACACCCGGGACCGTCTCGTGGCCCAGCTGGGCACGCCCGACGGGAACCCGGCGGCGTGGGCGGAGAGCAGCCCCCGCACCTACCTCTCGCGCATCACCGAGCCGGTGCTCGTCCTTCACGGCGCCGCCGACCTGACGTGCCCGGTCGAGTGGTCCCAGGCCACCGTGACGGCGATGCAGCAGGCCGGGAAAGCGGTGGAGTACGCCGTGTACACCGGCCAGCCGCATGTGTTCACCTCCGCATGGGCCGCGTCGATCGAGCGGAGCGCCGAGTTCCTCACGCGCCACCTGGCCTGATCGACGCGGCACCCGTCACTCCGTCGGCAGGGTCGCCATGATCCGGTTGCCGATCTCTTTCGCCGTCGTCTGGCCCTCGACCGACAGCTGGAGGTTGGTGAGGACGACCAGGGTCGTGGAGGTCTTGGGGTTGTGCACGGCGAGCGACTGGTAGCCGGGCAACGAGCCGTCGTGCCCGATCATCGCGCCGTACCGAGCCAGAGCCAGGCCGTAGGCCGAGGTGCCGCTGCCGACGGGTTTGAGGCTCTCCACGCGCGTCTTCTGGGTCGCCGGGTCGAGGAGCCCACCGGTCGCCAGCGCTTTGGCGTAGACGGCGAGGTCGTCGGCGGTCGAGATCGCCGCACCGGCGGCCCAGCCCCAGGACGGGTTGTCGTCGGTGTGGTCGTTGGGCTTCAGCGTGCCGGCCCGGGCCGCCGCCTGCTCGGCCGCCGGCAGGGCCGCGTCGACCAGGGTGGAGACGTTGGTCCCGAACATGTAGCCGTGGGGATGGGGGCTGGGGAGGGCGTTGTCGACGAGCGCGGGGAACGAGGTGTTCTTCAGCCCCAGCTTCGCGTAGACCCGCTCGTTCAGGGCCTGCTCCAGCGTCTGGCCGGTCAGCTTCTCGATGACGAGGCCAAGTAGCACCGTGTTGGTGTTGGAGTAGAGGAAGCCGGCGCCCGGAGCGAACTTCGGCGGCATGGCCTCGCCCATCCGTGCCAGGTCCTGCGGGTTCCACACCTTCTGCGGCTCGGTGTCGAGGGTGTGCTCGAACGACTCGAGGAAGGTGTAGCTGTCGAGTCCCGAGGTCATGGCGAGCATCTGCGCGATGGTGATCGCGCCCCCGTTGGGCACGTCGGGCTCGAACCTGGAGATCGGGTCCTCGAGCTTGAGCTTGCCCTCCTGTACCAGCTGCAGCACGACGGTGCCCACCATGGTCTTGGTGTTGCTCCCGATCCGGAAGTGGTCGAGGGCCGTGACCGGCTCGGTGCCCCCCAGCGTGCGCACCCCGAAGGCCTCGGTCCACCGGCCTTGCGGGGTGTCGATCAGCACGACGGCGCCGGGGACGAGCATCTCCTTCATGGCGCTCTGCACGATGGGCCGGTAGGTGGCGGCGAGGGCCTGAGCGCCGGCCGTGGTGGCCGAGGAGCTCGCCGACGTCGCTGACGTGGTTGCCGCGGCGCCGCCGGGAGCGGAGCCACCCGAGGAGCAGCCAGCCGCCAGCAGCAGCGCCGGGACGCCGACCGCGGCGACCAGCCTGCGCGTCCGGTATCCCATCGGTGCTCCCCTCGTCAGCCCATGCTCGAACCAGCCTGCCGGGGCCGCGCCGCGGTAGACAGCGGCCCAGGTCGCCTCTTCCGCCCACCGGCCCGTGCGGTTGCCAAGAAGACCCTTCGGGTGGACGGTGTGCGAGTGACCGATACCCGCGACGAGCAACGAGCGCAGATCACCCACGGCCGGGGCTTCTTCGCCGCCCTCGACCAGAGCGGGGGGAGCACGCCGAAGGCGCTGAAGGAGTACGGGATCGACGAGAGCCAGTACTCCGACGACGCCGAGATGTTCGACCTCGTGCACGCCATGCGGACCCGGGTCATCACCGACCCCGCGTTCAGCGGCGACCGGATCCTGGCCGCCATCCTCTTCCAGCAGACGATGGACCGCACCATCGAGGGAGTCGGCACCGCGGCATACCTCTGGGAGCGCAAGCACGTCGTCCCCCTCCTCAAGATCGACCAGGGGCTGGCCGACGAGGAGCGAGGCGTACAGCTGATGAAGCCGATCGACGGCCTGGACGCGCAGCTCGACCACGCGGTGGACAAGGGGATCTTCGGCACCAAGATGCGGTCGGTCATCACGCACGCCGATGAGGGCGGGATCGCCGCCGTGGTCGAGCAGCAGCTCGCGTATGCCCGCCAGGTGCTGGCTCACGGGCTGGTCCCCATTCTCGAGCCCGAGGTGTCGATCGGCAGCGACGACAAGGGGCACAGCGAGGAGCTGCTGAAGGCCGGGGTGCTGGCCGGGCTCGACGCGCTCCCGTCCGACGTGCAGGTGATGCTGAAGATCTCGATCCCCGACCGCGATGGCTTCTACGACGACGTCATGGCTCATCCGCGGATGATGCGGGTCGTAGCGCTGTCGGGCGGGTACTCACGGGAGGAGGCCGACGAGCGCCTGTCCCGCAACCCCGGGCTCACCGCGAGCTTCTCGCGGGCGTTGCTCGAGGGGCTGAGCGCTCAGCAGTCGGACGAGGAGTTCTCCGCCACGTTGGAGCGGTCGGTCGAGGAGATCTTTGCGGCGTCGACGGGGTGAGTTGATGCGAACCGGCTGCCGAATGAACGGCGGGCGGTTCTTTCTGGGCCCTAGTCAGTCACGACCAAATGACGGGCGGGGCCTGCAGGTCCCGCCCGTCACCTTTGTGGCGAATGCTTAGAAGTTGATGCGGGTTCCCGCGATGACGAGGTTGGAGTACGTCGCGGAACCGTTGTCGCGGTCGTAGATGTAGGCGAACGCCGTGACGGTGCCGGTCTTCATGATCGTGTAGGTGACCCTTCCGGTGTTGTCCGTCAGCTGTGTGCACGTGCCGGTGTCGAAGGTGTTCTCGCCGGCAGACTTGCCGCCGTCGAACTGGAGGTAGACGCGAGGGGTGCCCCCGCCGCACGTGCCGATGAAGTCGAAGGTGACCGTGTCACCGGCGGTGACGCGGATCTTGGTGTAGCAGCTGAAGTTGTTGCCCCCAGTGCTGGTGTCGCCATTGACGGTTACAGTGTCGGTGGTCTTGTTGACCGTCACGTCGGCGGGGTCACTGGCCGAGCACCGCCGGGCGTTGATGTCATTGGCGCCATTGGCGGCGTTGGCAACGCTGACGGAAAGGCCAACGACGGCGAAAACGGTCGCCAGGACGGCGACGAGCATTCTTTTGATCACGGGTTCCCCTGTAGGTGTGAGTAGTGGATCCAACCAGGCTCCCCCGGCATCGATGGATGCCGGAAAGAGGGCCACCGATCCCCGAACTCAGCCACCTGCGCAGCGTGCGCCCCGCCCGTAGTTATACCCCCGGGATAGGGTCCAACGGGTGCGTGCGGATGAACTTTTTTATTCGACTGAAAATGGAAAGGCATTCTCC
>JBDSYO010000076.1:0-5746 GCA_039925625.1 Lapillicoccus sp.
TCAACGCCGGCGGCGTTCCCTGGCAGTACGACCAGCGCCGGCGGCACTCCGACTGTGAGGACCAGTACCGCGGGAACCGCGAATACTTCGAGCAGCGCGAGTACGTCGGATACCGCTACGGGCCAGCCCACGTCTGCGGCAGCCCTCCCCGCACTCCTGCAGTTCACCGCCACGACTGTGGACGGCAAGCCCTTCGACGGAGCCGCCCTCTACGGCCACAAGGCGGTCCTGTGGTTCTGGGCGCCGTGGTGCACGATCTGCGCCCGGAACGCTGGCGGCGTGCGGTCGGCTGTGACCGCGCTGAGTCCCGACATAGAGGTGATCGGCGTCGCCGGCCTCAGCTCGAGTGCCGACGACATGCGCGGCTTCGTCCAGCGCGGTGGACTTCAGAACATCATCAACCTGGCGGACACGACCGGTGACCTCTACTCCCGGTTCGGGGTGACGCAGCAGGACACCTACGTGTTTGTCTCGCCGGACGGGTCGGCCAAGACCGTGAACGGCTACAGCTCCACGGTCGACATCGTCGGCCTGGCCGGCAAGATCTTTGGCTGAGATGGAGACTGCGCCGCTGAGCCTTGCCCTGGGGGCTGGTGCGCTGGCGGCACTCAACCCCTGCGGATTTGCCCTGCTCCCAGCATGGTTGGCGCTCCTGGTCGATCGTAAGGGTGGCTCGCGGTTGGACGCCGTGCGTCGCGCCCTCGGGCTGTCCACCGCCATGACCGCCGGTTTCGTGGCGGTATTCGGGGCGTTCGGTGCCGTCGTCGTGCCCCTAGCGCTGTCGATGGAGCGCTACCTGCCTTGGGCGACGATGGTTGTGGGAGTGGGGCTTGTCGGTCTCGGCCTCTATCTGATGTCAGGCCAGGACCTCCTCCTGAGGCTTCCCCACTGGCGCCGAGTCCCCGACGCGCGCTGGCCGGCGATGGCGGCCTACGGTGCGGCTTATGCGATTGCTTCGCTGTCGTGCACGGCTGCGCCGTTTATTGCCATACTCGCCGTCAGCACCCGTAGCTCCGGGGTCGTCGCGGGGCTGGGCGTGGTCCTGGCGTATGCCGCGGGAATGGGTCTGCTCGTCGGTGTCCTGGCTCTCGCGGTGGCTCTGGCGGCGGACGCGGTGGTGGGGCGGATGCGCGCGCTCCTACCGGTCGTCGGCCGCTTGGGCGGGTTCCTCGTCCTCGTCGCCGGCGGCTATGTCGTGTGGTACGGCCTGTACGAGGTCCGCGTGTTCGGCGGGGGGAGCACTGAAGACGCGGTGGTGGACCGAGCGATCGCCCTGCAGGGCGGCATGGCAGCAGCCGTCGACCGGATCGGCCCCCTGGGACTTGCGGCCGTGCTCCTCGGCGCCATCGCAGGAGTCGCCCTGTTCAGGGGGCGAAGGGGATCGAGCCGCCGGGCTGACGAGACCTGATCTGCGGGCACCAGTTACGCCTTCGGCGCGATCCACCGGTGCTGGTCGATGGAGCCGTCTAGATAGCGGCGCAGCATCTCATCGAAGCCGGCCATCTCGTCGAGGGCGAACACCCCGTTGCCGACGGCCACACGCTGGATCGGTACGACATCATCGTCGGCCGGCCTGACATACGCCGGAGCACTGCCACGTTCGGACGTGTCCGTGTTCATACGCGCAGCCTGCACGGATTTCCCACGGCGAACCAGTCATTTCTCGTGCCTCCGCCGGGTATCCACGGCAGCGTTGTGGCGATTGCGCCGACACCTCTCTGCCGTCATCCCTGAGACGACCCGTGCGAAACGGGTGTTTCCTCGTGGTCGCCTCTAGCCGCTGGACCCGGGTCGCCGAGGGGCGGCGACATAGGCACGGTGTGGGCGAATGCGGCCGGGGCGTTCCCGGACATCAAGGCCGCACGAGCGGGCTGCGCTCTGTGCGCCTGCACTGGCATGCCCAGCTGTACGCCAGCGGCTACTCGGCTCCCGAGTTGGGCCGAGTGGGCGGACCGCTGTCGGACGTGGCGCGACCACGGTCGAGATGTCTGCGTCTCCTTCGACACATTGCGCGAGGTCGCGCACCGGGGACGCGTTGGGCCTGTAGGAGCGGGGCCGCGGGGGCGGGGCCCACAACGAGCTCGCCTTCGTGCTCTTCGACGGCCTGAAGGAGGCTGTGCCCATCCTCCTGGGGGAGTTCCTGAGGGCCGCCCACGTCCCCGAGGCCAAACGTCTCTACGGCACCGTCGTCGTCCTCATCACGTTCTCCGTTCCCGCGCACGGGAGCCTGGTGCCGGCGGTCGTCCGCTGGCTCAAGCTGCCCAGCCGCCGCGTCGAGATCGAACCCTGGACGCTCAGGGTGCGGCGGCGCGAGGAGCCTGACGGCGTCCGCCGCCTGTGGGTGGCCGCGGGCTCCCCGGCCGACGGCACGACCATCGGCGAGGTCGCCTTCCGGGTCGGCGACATCTGGGTCAGCATCGTCGTCTGGGACGCCAGCTCGTCACCGTCCGCGACGGCACCGAGCTGCCCGCGGGAAACGACGTCGTGGTGCTCGCCGACCCCGACCTCCGCGACCGCCTCACCCGCGAGTTCACGACCGCGCGGCACGAGACCCCGGCGTGACGCTGGCGCGCAGGTGGAGTGTGGACCGAGGGCGTGGCCAGACCCTGAGGCGGACGGCGGCGGACCGTCGTGGGTGCGGCGACCCCCTCGGACACCTCGCGATGACCACCCCCTCGCCACCGTCGTCGAGGCCCTGCGGTCCCGGCTCTGGCCCCTGCCCGTCGTCACGCTTCGCCGCCGCCACCGTCCTGACCTTCTCGCTCACCGTCGTTACCCTCCAGCCGGCCAGCAGCGAGTTCTCATCCCGACTGCTGCGCGCCTTCACCAGCGACGCGTTCGTCCAGGCCACCACGTGACCGGTCGAATGTCCGTGTCCTCCTGCACGACCAGACACGCGACGAGACCCCGCCCACCGCAACCCCGCAGCTAGCTTGGAACGGTTCGCGCTCGTGCGCTGCCCTCGACCAGCGGCACATCCAGTCCTTGTATGACAGGGGGACCTTGCCCTAGCAGGTCCAGCCGGGTTCGTCACGCTTTCGCGACCCAGGCCGGATCCGAACATCGGCGGGTGCGGCGGGTCGGGGCCTTCGAATGCCCTTGTGGGGCGCGATGATGGAGGCGCTCAGGGTCTGGTCCGGCCGTCCCCTCGTGGCGACGAACCGGGCCGACCACTGGCGGTGAAGTACGGTGACATTCATGACGAGTGAACCGACCGAGGGCACCGGGTCGAACACTGAACGCCCGATCAGCTTGGATGGGAGGGGGCGCCCGGCGGTTCTCATCTTCGACGTGAACGAAACACTTTCCGACATGTCGTCGATGCGTCGACAGTTCGAGGAAGTCGGCGTCCCAGCGCACCTCGCGGCGACATGGTTCGCCGGCCTGCTCCGCGACGGATTCGCCCTGACCGCCGCCGGCGCCAGTGAGCCCTTCGGTCGCATCGCTGTCGAGGCCTTGCGTGTCTGCCTGCATGACGCGCCGCTGAACCGGACAACCGACGACGCCGTAAAGCACATCATGGACGGGTTCGCAGGCCTTTCCGTCCACGGCGACGTCCTGCAGGGGATCGACGCTCTGCGTGCCTCAGGACTCAGGCTGGTGACCCTCAGCAACGGCTCCACGTCGGTCGCCGAAACGCTGTTTGACCGCGCGGGGATCCGCCGTCACTTCGAGGCCCTCCTGTCGGTGGAGAACGCCGGGGCCTGGAAACCGGCGCAATTGGCCTACGACTACGCTTTAGAGCAGTGCGGGATCCAGCCCGTGGACGCCATGCTTGTAGCCGTTCACCCATGGGACATCGACGGTGCGGCTCGTGCAGGCTTGGCCACGGCCTGGATCAACCGATCCGGCGGCCCCTACCCCGCGTACTTCACGCCGCCGGACCTCAGCGCCGGGTCCTTGGTCGACCTTGCGGGCCAACTCAGCTGAAGCTACGGCAAGGCCCACACGGCCCACCCCGGCCGGCTCCAGCCGGCTGTCGGCTAGAGCGGTGGGGCTCCCGCAGGTCGGGGCGGTCTGGACGAAGTGGTTGAGGTAGTTCGTCAGCAGCTTCAGGGTCACGTGCGCCGACAGTTCCGTGAGCTGCACGCCACTCCACCCCATTTCTAGTGCCGACTGCCAGGTCCCGTCCGCAACCGAGCCGACGTCGCGGTGTACTCGCGGGCGAGGATCCGCAGGCGGCGAGCTTCGGGTCAAATCCACCGCGCCGTGCCGCATGGCGACCATCTCCAGTTCGGACAGGCCGGGGCCTGGCCGCCTCTGGTGTGGGCGGACTGGCAGTAGGCGCAGTCGTTGACGTTGCTACGCATATGTGACTCGAGCCGCGCCGGTCCGGCGGGCACCGTCATGACCCGGTAACCGCTGGTCATGCGCTCACCGCCCGCCGGACGCGCCGGCCGAGCACCTCGCTCGCCGCGCTGACCGCGAACGACGTGAGGAGCAGCGTGGTCACGGCAGGGAAGCGGAACACGGCGAGGTTCTCAGCGAAGAGGCGGCCGAGGCCGGCGGCCCCCACCACGCCCACGACCGCGGTGTCGCGAACGCAGATCTCGAACCGGTAGAGCGTGTAGGCGAGCATGTGGAACGCCGAGGGAGGCAGCACGGCGGCGAGCGACGCCAGGCCCGGAGGGACTCCGGCTGCAGCCAGGGCGTCCCGCGGCCGCGTGTCGACGCTCTCCCAGGCCTCGGCGACGAGCCGGCCGAGGATACCGGCCGTGTAGAGCCCGAGGGCGATGGCGCCCGGGAGGATCCCCGGGAACAGGACGAGCAGGGCAAGAACGGCCCAAACGGTGGGCGGGATCGACCGCAGCCCCAGCAGCAGGGCGCGGGTGAGCAGGCGGGCTCCGGCGCGAGGCAGGCGCCACCAGGGCGACGCCCAGGCCGTGCCGTCCGCGGCCGACCGGCTCGGCCGGACCCTGGTGGCGAAGGGGCCGACGACGACGGTGACGGCGACGGCCAGTGCCATGGCAAGCACGGCCATGGCGACGGTGTCGAGCGTGGCGCCGCCGAGGGTCGCCCAGCCACCGGGGGGCAGGGCCGGCGGAAAGAGATCCTGGAAGAGCTGTGCTGTGAGCTCGCGCGTACGGCTCGACGTGAGCCCGGAGAGCGAGACTCCGGACGCTAGGGCCGCGGCGACGACTCCGACCACAGCGACCACGGCCGACCATCGGGCCCAGAGCGACCGGTTGGCGGCGGCCCCTGTTGTCGTGCCGCCCGACCAGTCGGAGCAGGACATCACCGCGAGGTCGGCACGCACCCGTGAGCTCCAGACGTCGACGACGGCTGACAGCACGAGCACCGCGGCCACGAGGGTCCAGACCTCTTCCCAGCTGCGCGACCGGAGGCTGACCACGAGCTCCTGCCCGAGCCCGCCCACGCCGACGACGCCGAGGATGACGGTGGACCGGATGGCGCACTCGAACCGATAGAAGGCGTACGACAGCAGCAGCGGTGCGGCTTGTGGCAGGAGCCCGTACGCCAGAGCCGCTGGCGAGCTCGCGCCGCTTGCCCGCATCGCAGCGAGGGGGTGTCGGGAGACGCCGTCGAGGATCTGCGCGAACACCTTCGCGGTCTGGGCGCCGAAGGGGATGGCGATGGCGAGTACGGCGACGAGCGGGTCGATCCCGAGGACGCTGACGAAGAGCAGCGCCCAGATGAGCTCGTGGACAGAGCGGGCGGCCACGAGCACCGCGCGCAGCACGAACCGTGCCGCGCGAAGCACCGGGCCGGGGCGGTCGCGCCAGGC
>JBDSYO010000077.1:0-6342 GCA_039925625.1 Lapillicoccus sp.
CAGCGGGGCCCAGGCCCCGCCCCCGACCCGGCGGTGGACGGTGTACTTCGTGATCGGCGGGCCGTTGGGGTCGGTCGTGCTCCACGCGACGGTGACCTGACCGGTCGAGTCGTTGGCGTTCGGCGTACGCGGCGTCACCTGGGGGGCCGCGACCGCCGGCGGCGTGCCGAACGACTGCTTGGTCACGGCCGGGCCGTAGGGCCCCCAGCCCGCGCCGTTGTGGGCCTGCACGCGGATCGTGTACGCGTTGTCGTTGACGAGACCGGTCAGCGTGGTCGTCAACGTGGGGGCGGCGACGACGCGGGTGCCGCCGCCGGCGCCGCCCGCCGTGTTGACCCACTGCACCTGGTACTGGTCGACGGCGCTCCCCTCGTTGACCGGCGCGGCCCAGGTGATGGCCAGGGTCCGGTCGCCCGGGGTGACCGTGCCGACGGTAACGGCGCGCGGCGCGGTGTCGGGCGTGACCTCCGGCGAGGCGGGGCTGGGCGCCGACCAGTCGACGGCGTTGCGGGCCCGCACGGTGAACGAGACGGGCTGGCCGTTCTTGAGGCCGCTCACCGTGCACGGGGACGCCTGACAGCTCAGCGTCTGACCGGTGCTCGACCGCACCTCGTACTGGAGCACCGGCAGCCCGCCGTCGCTGGCCGGCGGGGTCCAGCTGACCCGAGCGAGACCGCCGGCGGTGCGGTCGGCGACCGCACTGACCCGCGTGGGCGCGTCGGGGACCCCGCGGATCGTCACCCGGATCTCGCCGTTCGCGAGCCGTCCCGGCCCGTCGGAGGCCTCGATGACGAGGGTCGCGGTGCCGTGGGCGTCCTTGGCGGCGGTCAGCGTGACGGAGCAGCCCGACGCGCTGCCGGTGACGCCGGTGCCGCTGCGCAGGGTCACGACGGGCGAGACGGAGCACTGGGGTGCGGAGAGCGGGCTCTGGAGGTAGGGGGCGACGTTGACCGTCTCGCTCGCCCCCGCGTCGAGGGCGGCCACCGTGATCGGCGTGACGACGAGCGGTGGCACCTGCTGGGCGAGCGGTGGCGGCGTGGCACCCGGTGGCGGGGTGGCCTTGGGTCCCTCGGTAGGCGTCGCGTGCACCCGGATCGGGAACGACTCCTTCGAGCCTGCCGCCGCCACGGTGACCGCACCGTCGCCGCTGGCCGCCGCGGCCGCGGTGAGCACGAACTCGCGGTTGCCGACCCCAGCCGGCTTGAGGTCGACGTCGGGCACCGGCGTGCTCCAGCTCGCGGTGTACTCCACGGCGGCGGGGTCGAGACCGGTCGGCAGCCAGGCGTGGCAGAGGCGGGGGATGTCGACGGTGCGGGGCTGGCCGCCGCCGACGAGGTTGACGAGGTAGTCGGGGCACCGAAGGATGGGGATCCTCGGGCCGACCTGCACGAGGATCGACAGGTATGCGGTCAGCCCGGTCTGGTCGTCAGGACCGGTCTGGTCGGTGACCTGGAGCATGAGCGCGGCGGGGCCGTTGTAGTCCTTCGACGCCGTCAGCGCGATCGAGGTGTCGCTCTTGGGGTCGGCGGCCAGCACATCCTTGGGCGAGGTGCTCACCGTGTCGGGCGAGGTGACCTTGACGGTGCGGCCCCGCGGGTCGGTGACGTAGTCCGCGAGGTCGACGGTGGCCGAGCCGTTGGTGTCGATCTGCACGACCTTGCCCGGCGTCACGTAGGGCGCGCCGTTGTCGGCGGTGGGCACATAGACCAGACCCATGGCCTTGGCGCCGTCGGCGTCGGCGATGACGTAGGGGACGACGCGCGGGTGGTCCTGCAGCGCGATCTGCACCTGTCGCCCCACGACGGTGACCCCCTCACCAACCGCGTCGACGAGGGTGAGCGTGCTGGCGTCGCCGTCGAGGTCGCGGTCGTTGGCCAGCACGTCCACGGTAGTGGTCGTCTCCCCCGGCTTGGGGGTGGCCGTGTCGTCGACCGCGGTCGGCGGGTTGTTGAACCCCTTCTGACCCCGCACCGACAGGGCGGCGCGGGACGGGTCGAAGAGGCCGTCCGTGATGCCGTACGCCAGTACCTTCGCCGGGCCCTCCTCGGGCACCGTCACCTTGAAGGTCTGGTCGTCGAGTCGGGTGAACTGCGCCAGAGCCTGCGCCTCGTTGATCTTCGCGAGGTCGATGAAGGTGACCTCGTCGTCCGGGGTGATGAGGTCGTTGGCGAGCACGTCGGCGTTCACCGTGCGACCCGGCGCGGCGACGATGTCGTCGGTCACGGCCACCGGAGGCTGCGGGTCGCCCGGCTGCACGACCCCGACCCGGATGAAGGCCTCGCTCGTGGCGCCGTACCGGTCGCGCACGACGTAGCGGATGACCTCGGTACCGGCACTGCGCGGGTACGCCTCGTACTTCACCGTCGTCGCGCCGAACGACGCCACCCGGCCGAGCGAGAGGTCGACGGCGCCGCCGTCGGACCCGACGATCCCGGCGACATAGGTGAGGTCGCCGTCCGGGTCGATCCCGCTCGTGGGCACGGTGACGGTGATGGTGTCGCCCGCCGTGACGCTCGCCGTGAAGCTGCGGGCGGTCGGCGGCTGGTTCGGCGTGGTCGGGGTCGGCAGCGGCTTGACGGTGACGGTGACCCGGCCGGTGACCGCACGGTCGGGGCCACCCTCGGGGTACGCGGCGTACTCGAGGGTGACGACGTCGTCCGCGGTGATCGGCGTCACGTCGGGGACGTAGCGCAGCACGCTGCCCGACGTGAACACCTGGCCCTTGCCGGCGACCACCTTGGCCCCCTGCGGGTCGAGCCTGAGGGGGACGCCCCCCGACATCGTGTCGTTGTCGAGCACGGGGATCGTCACGACGTCGCCGACCCGGACGACCGCCTGGTCGTCCTCCACACTGGGGAGCGGCGGCGTGTCCGGCCGGGCCTTCTGCACGACGGAGACGTGACCGATGGCCGTCTTGGTGCCGTCGCTGATCGTGTAGTCGATGCTGCCGCGGCGCTCGTCCGCCGTCTGGAGCGGGCTGCCAGCCTGCACCCGCAGGAACCGGCCCTGCACGACCGACGGTTGGAGCCACGCGACGTCCGAGACCGCCTTCTGCACGACGAGGACGTCGCTGCGCGGGCTGTAGTCGTTGGAGAGGACGTCGGTGATGATCGGTTCCTGGTCGCGCACCGTGGCCGAGTCGGGGGCCGCGACCGGAGGCTGGTCGTCGCTGGGGTTGGGCAGGATGTCGACGCGGATCCGCCCCGGCGACACCGCGGAGCCGACCTGCGCGGCATACGTCACGAGGAAGGTGCCCTGCGCCGAGCCGGTGACCGTCAGCACCCCGGTGTCGAGGTTGGTGTCGACGACGAGCGCACCCGGCCCGCGCACCTCGGTGGCCAGGCGCATCCGGGCGCCGGGGTCGGTGGGGTCGGCGCCGGGCACGTCGTTGCCGAGGGGCTGCACCTGCACGGGCTTGCCGACGACGGCCCGGATGACGTCGGGCTGGGTCTGGGGGGGCTCGGCCCGGGCGTCGTCGGCGAGGACGTTGACCGTGGCCTGGCCCGGGGTGGAGCCCCCGTGGCCGTCGCCCACGGTGTACGTGACGCCGAACCCGCCGGGCTGGTCGGGAGCGGTGACCCCGAGGGCTCCGGAGGGGTCGACGCTGACGCCGGCATCGGTGGTGTCGACGCCCAGCGGGTCGTTCTCGCCGTCCCTCCAGTCGGCGACCACGCCCACGGTCACGTGGCCGCTGCGCACGGCGGGGTACTTGGCCTGCGCCAGCTTCGCCGAGCCGCCCCGCACGAACGGCGGCGTGTTGACCGAGTCGTCGACGATGTGGACGACGACCGAGCCGGTGGCCCTGGCGTTGGCCCCGGACCCCCCGTTGTTGACGGTGTAGCTGAAGCGGAACGTCGTCTCGGCCGGCGCGGCGGGCACCGTCACCTCGACGGTCTGGCCGTCGACGCTGACCGCGGTCGCGACGTCGGCGGCGTCGGGCTTGCCGATGTCGCCGGGCGCGATGCCGAGGATCGAGCCCTGGGTGTCGGAGTCGTTGTCGAGCACGTGCAGCGTCGAGGTACGCCCGGGGCGCACGTTGAGCTCGTCGGGCTCGGCCTGCGGCGGCGTGGTGACGATCTGGTCGTCGACCTGGTTGGGGTCCTTCTTCTGGTTCTGGTCGGCCTGCTGCGGCGGCGGGATGACCGAGTCCCAGTTGTCGACCTTGACCGGCTTGTCGTCGGCGTCCCAGACGTTGCCGCTGTCGAGGTCGTTGAGGGCGATGAGGCCGCGGTTGACGCGCAGCCGCACCCCGTCGGTGCGCACGCCCTTGCCGAGGGTGCCGAGCTGCACGGCCGGCTGGTCGGTGGCGCCCGAGCAGGCCCGGCCGTACCAGACCGAGTCCGGCCCGGCCCAGCCCGCGTGGACGCAGTCGCCGAGGCGGACGGGCGGGCTGGGCAGGAGCCCGCCCGGGGTGGAACCGGCGCCGTGGTTGGGCAGGGCGGTCAGGGTGGTGCGGGTCGCGGCGGCGCCACCGGCGAGCGGCACGGCGAGGAGGGCGTCGCCGGTCTGCACGAGCACGGTGGGCGCGTCCGGGCCGGGCTGCTGGAGCACCGGCCGGCCGGTCACCGTGCCGAGCGGGGTGGGCTCGGCCTGGCCGTCGGACCAGACCTTGCCGGTGGCGCCGTCGAGGGCGACCCAGTGCCCACCGACGGCCGTCAGCTGGAGCTGGGCCGAGGTGAACCCGAGCGTGGTGGTCACCGGGTCGGCGAAGTCGGCACCTCCCGGCGCGAGGCGCAGCGTGACGAGCGAGCCCTTGGTGCCGGACGCGGCATACACCGTGCCGTCGGACCCCACCGCGACCGCGGCGGCCGCACCCACCGCCGCCCGGGGCTTGGCCGACGGCTGCACCTGCTCGAGGGTGCCGATGCCGGCCCGGGTGTCGACCCGCTGCGCCCACAGCGTGCCCTTGGCCGGGTCGACGACCGCGAGGGTGCCGCCGCGCAGGTCGACGACGGATGCCGCGGGGGCGTTGGGGGACGTCGCAGACGCGGCCGGGGTCACGGCCGGGAGGGTGACCTGGCTGCTCTCGGAGAGGGTCGCCGTCTTGGGGTTGATGGGGAGCAGCTGGTTCGCGGCCTTGCTGATGCCGACGACGGCCGCGCCGTCCTGGACGACGTCGATGCCGGAGCTGGCGGTGCCCGGAGCCGCGACGCCGGCGTCGAGCTGGCCGGCGGGCTTGTTGAGCCGTCCGAACCGGGACTGCTCGGCGTTGGAGACCCACACCCCGCCGTCGAACAGGTCGGTCTTGCGGACGACATCGCCCTCCGACCGCGTGGCGAACCACACGAAGACCACGCTCGCGAGGAGGATCACGACCGACGATACGGCGCCCCAGCGGCGCGCAGCCGTACTCGCGCTCACCATCCCCGGACCGCTCCCCTGACGCCTCGCCCTAGGCCGGTGCTCCTGCGGCGCCCCGACCGGGCACCAGGGTGACCTCCGGAGGCCCTTCGGCGCAACTTTCTGTCCAGCGGCCCGGGCGGCCCGGAGGCCGCGTTCAGAGCGCCGTGGCGCAGACGGCCGGGGAAGCGGGCGAGATCTGGCCGGACCTCACGACCGTCGCGACGAGGCACATCGTCGACCCGCTGGCGACCTTCACCGCATACGTCGCCTTGGGCACGGTGACGGGGTCGGCGATCTGCGCGTCGCCCGGGGTGGGCCCCACGTGCACCCGGTAGGTGTCGGTGGAGCGCGGCGCCGCGTAGCTCCAGGCGAACTCGACGGATCCGACCTTCGGGGTCCCGGTGACGGCCGGTGCGGCGAAGACGCCGTCACCGATGGCCGAGTCGGTCGTGGCGCTCTGGGTGGCCACGGCGGTGCGCGAGGGCACCGGCGAGGGCGCGGGCTCGCCGGTGGGACGCAGGACGAGGAACCCGACGATGACGAGGAGCACGGCGACGGCGGCGAGGGCCAGGACGAAGGGGTGCCGGCCCTGGTGGGTGTCCGGCGGCTCGGCGAGGGTGTCGGGCGTCGGAACGAACGCTCCGGACGACTGTGCGCGCACCTGCTGCACGTTCTTGACCCGGGTGCGGTCGTCGTCACCGGTCGCGCCGTCCCCGCCGTCGTCGGTCCCACCGATCCCCCCGGGCTGGTCGGGCTGGTCGGGCTGGTCGGACTGGTCGAGGACGACGAGCGGCGTCCGCGGCAGGCGCAGCTCCTGCTCCACCGCCTGCAGCTGCCGGGCGAGGTCGACCGCGCGGGCGGGCCGGTGGGCGGGGTCCTTGGCCATGGCCTGGGCCAGCACCCGTTCGAGGCTCGCCGGCACGTCGGGCCGCCCCGTGGCGGGCACCGGCAGGCTGCGGATCCGGGGCATGAGCGCGTATGCCGTGTTGTCCCCACCGG
>JBDSYO010000078.1:0-8028 GCA_039925625.1 Lapillicoccus sp.
GCCGTGCGCTCGAGGTGGGCCTGGGTCAGCTCGACGGCGCTGACCTCGCGGGCGGCGAGCGCGCGGGCCATCTGCGCCGCGGTGAGGCGGCTCAGGTCGGACCCCGGGGCGGAGGCGGTGGTCACGTCGGTCACGGGGTGCGGGGCCTTTTCGTCGGGGCAGCGGGGGCATGCGTCGCGCGGCGTCCCCAGCCGGGCGTCCGGGTCGGTCGTCGGATCAGTCTTCGGACAGGATGCGGGGGACGGAGAACCGATGCTGCTCGGTCGCCGGCGCACCCGACAGAGCCTCCTCGGCGGTCAGTCCCGGCCGCGGGACGTCCGCGCGGGTGACGTTGGTAAGCGGCAGCGGGTGCGACATCGGCTCGACGCCCTCGGTCGGCGCCCGCTGCACGAGCGCCACCGAGTCGAGGATGACGGTGAGCTCACCGAGCATCCGGTCGAGCTCGGCGTCGCTGAGGTCGATCCGGGCCAGGGAGGCCAGATGGGCGACGTCGTCGCGCGTCAAGGACATGGCCACGAGTCTAGGGCGGCCGCGTCGAGTGCCCGGTCGGGTCCCGGCGCGGCGGCGGACCGGGTCTACGCCGCGTTCGCGAGCGGGCCGGGGGGCGGACCGACGGTGACCAGCCGGACGCCCTCGTGGCCGCTGAGGAGCTCGCGCGCGACGGGGTTGGCGACGAGCTCCTCGAGGGCCAGAGACAGCGCCGTGGGGTCTCGGATCTCGCGGCTCTCGCACAGCACGACGAGGTGACGCCGCGTGAGGTTGGCGAGCCCGGCGCGGAACGGTGTGAGCCCGCGGACGTTGACGAAGTCGTCGACCCGCACCGCGAGGAAGCGCCGGGCGCCGGGGCCGCCACGTCCGGGACCGGCGGCGAAGCCGACGCGGACGACGCGGTCGACGCTCGTCCAGGGGACGACAAGCCCGCCCGTGTGGATGCCCAGGGCCGAGAGGACCAGATCGGGCTGGTCCCGGCCCGTCAGCGGGCGCAGGCGAAGAAACCGGTAGGCCAGGACGAGCGCCAGAGCGAGGACCACGGCGAGCACCCACCACGAGGCCGTGAGTGCGGCCCAGAGGGTCACGGAGGCCGACCGGGCGGCGGTGAGGAGGTGCCCGACGTTGACGAGCAGGACGAGACCGACCCAGCCGCCCAGGCCCGAGCGCTGCCGCCGCTGCGGGACGATGGCCTTCACGGGTACCCGGACGGCCCGGGTGCCCTCGACCTCGACGCCCTCGGGGACAGCCGCGAGCGGCGACCCCTCCGCGACCCGCCAGGCCCGCTCACGCGCGGGCGACCGCGGTACCCACTCGATGGTCATCTCGCCTGCTCTCCCGGCGGCCAACGTCGGCGGGTCCTCCGCGAAGGACCCCGGCCGCCGCTCCCATCATGCGTTGCGTTCCTGGGCGTTCGTCACCGGGGGCCTGTCGGTCAGCCCGGGGCACCCGTCTCGAGCAGCCGACGGAACCCGTCCTCGTCGAGCACGGCGACGCCCAGCTCCTCGGCCTTGGCCGCCTTGGTACCGGCGTTGGCCCCGACCACGACGTAGTCGGTCTTCTTCGACACCGAGCCCGCCGACTTGCCGCCCCGGGCGAGGATCGCCTCCTTGGCCTCGTCGCGGGAGAAGCCGTCCAGCGAGCCGGTGACGACGACGGTCAGCCCCTCGAGGGTGCGTTCGAGCGAGGTGTCGCGGGCGTCCTCCATCTGCACCCCCGCCGCCGCCCACTGGTCGACGATCTCGCCGTGCCAGGCGTTCTCGGGCTTGTCGAACCAGTCGCGCACGGCCTCGGCGATGACCCCTCCGACCCCCTCGGACTGGGCGAGCTCCTCCCGGGTGGCCTCCCGGATCCGGGCCATGGACCCGAACTGGGCGGCGAGCGCCCGGGCCGCCGTGGGGCCGACGTGGCGGATGGACAACGCCACGAGCACGCGCCACAACGGCTGCCGCTTGGCCTTGTCGAAGTTGTCGAACAGACGAAGACCGTTGGCCGACAGCGTCTTCCCGTCGACGACCATCTCCGGCAGGTCGGTCTTCTTGGCCGCCCGGGTGAAGAGCGGCACCGTGACGAGCTGCTCGCGCGTGAGGCCGAACAGGTCGCCTTCGTCAGCGATGACCCCGGCGTCGAGCAGCGCCACGGCGCCCTCCCAGCCGAGCACCTCGATGTCGAACGCACCGCGCCCCGCGAGTCCGGCGACCCGCTCGCGCAGCTGGGCCGGGCAGGTGCGGGCGTTGGGGCACCGGATGTCCTTGTCCCCCTCCTTCTCGGGCGCCAGGGGCGTCCCGCAGGCCGGGCATACGGTCGGCATCTCGAACGCGCGCTCCGAGCCGTCGCGCATGTCGACGACCGGCCCGACGATCTCGGGGATGACGTCGCCCGCCTTGCGCAGCACCACGGTGTCGCCGATGAGGACGCCCTTGCGGCGCACCTCGTCGGCGTTGTGCAGGGTGGCGCGTTCCACGGTCGACCCGGCCACGACGACGGGCGTCATGACCCCGAAGGGGGTGACCCGGCCGGTGCGGCCGACGTTGACCTGGATGTCGAGGAGCCGGGTGTTGACCTCCTCGGGCGGGTACTTGTAGGCGATGGCCCACCGCGGGGCCCGTGAGGTGGAGCCGAGCTGGCGCTGCACCGCGATCTCGTCGACCTTGACGACGACGCCGTCGAGCTCGTGCTCGACGCTGTGCCGCTCCACGCCGAAGCGGGCGACGAAGGCCTCGACCTCGTCGACGGTGTCGAGCACGCGGTAGTGGGTCGAGATCGGCAGCCCCCACTCGCGGAACCGCTCGTAGGCCTGCGACTGCCGGGTCAGCTCGAGGCCCTCGCGGTACCCGATGCCGTGGACGAGCATGTGGAGCGGCCGCGACGCCGAGACCCGGGGGTCCTTCTGCCGCAGCGAGCCGGCCTCACTGTTGCGGGGGTTGGCGAACGGCGCCCGGCCGGCGGCGACGAGCGAGGCGTTGAGCTCCTCGAAGCCGGCGACGGGGAAGAACACCTCACCGCGGATCTCGACCTTCGCCGGGTGGCCGGACCCGGCGAGCCGGTGGGGGATGCCCTCGATCGTCCTGACGTTGTGGGTGACGTCCTCGCCGGTGCGCCCGTCGCCCCGGGTCAGCGCCCGGACCAGCCGCCCCCCCTCGTAGAGCAGGTTGACGGCGAGGCCGTCGATCTTGAGCTCGGTCAGGTAGTGCAGGGCCGCGGCGTTCGAGTCGCGCTCCACCCGCGCAGCCCAGGCGGCCAGCTCCTCGGGCGAGAAGCAGTTGTCGAGGCTGAGCATCCGCTCCAGGTGGTCCACCGCCTGGAAGTCGGTCGAGAAGACCGCCCCGCCGACGAGCTGGGTCGGGCTCTCGGGCGTGCGCAGGGTGGGGAAGGCGTCCTCGAGCTCGTTGAGGCGGCGGATGAGGCCGTCGTACTCGGCATCGCTGATCGTGGGGGCGTCGCGCACGTGGTAGGCGAACTGCGCCGCGGTGGCCTGTTCGGCCACGTCGGCCCACTCGTGCAGGACCTCCGCCGGTATGCCGGTGGCCTCGGCGGTGGAGGCCGGGGTCCCACCGCTCCCCTGCCCTGACCTCGTCGTCCGCCCTGTCGTTGCCACGCCGCCATCCTGCCGCAGCCCACCGACGGCCCGCCCGAGAGCGCCAACGTCTCCGCACGTGCTGAGAAGTCCCGGGGACATGTCCGACATGCGGCACAACTTCTCATCACGTGCGGACGCCTTATGCCGCGCGCGGACTTCTCATCACGTGCGGACGTCTTATGCCGCGCGCGGACTTCTCAGCACGTGCGGAGAAGTTCCGGGCAGATGTCCGGTATGCGACCGAACTTCTCATCACGTGCGGAGTTCTTCCCGACGCCCGGCGTGGACTTCTCAGCGCGTGCGGACTCGTTCCCTAGGCTGAGCGCCCGCCGAGGACGCGGTCCAGCCAGGCGTTGCCGAACGTGTCGTCGGGGTCGACCCTGGCCCGCAACGCCCGGAAGTCGTCCAGCCGGGGGTAGAGCGGCGCGATCTGCGCCGCCGTCGCAGCGAAGCACTTGCCCCAGTGCGGGCGGGCCCCGAGCGGCAGCAGCGCGGCCTCGAGGTCAGGCAGTACGGCGTACACCGCCGGCTCGTCGAGCACCCAGGTGAGGTGGATGCCGACGACGTCGGTGTCGTAGGCGCCGCTCAGCCATAGCCCGTCGGCCGCCACCGTGCGCACCTCCGCCACCCGCAGCAGCCCGGCGAAGCGCGGCCGCAGCCCGCGCATGGCCGCGAGGGCCTCCAGGGCGCGGGGTCGCGGCACGAGGTACTCGCTCTGCAGCTCGGCCCCGTGGCTCGGCGTGAACTCGAGCCGGAAGTGCGGCAGCCGTTCGAGCCACGGCCCCGGGATGCCGCCCTGCTGGGTCACTCCCTCGGCCACGGCTCCGATGTCGGGGTGCAGCTGCCGCGTCGCCCTCCGGGCGCCGAAGAGCTCAGTCGGCGCGTCGTCGGCCCGGCTCTTCACCCACGCCTGCGCGAAGTCGCGGGAGGAGAAGTCGGTGAACAGGCTGACCGAGTGGCCGCTGCCGGTGATCTCGTCGAACCGCTCCTCGACCGCGTCCCCCGGCAGGTCGGTCCAGACGTCCTGGCGCACGTCGTAGGTGGGCTCCACCTCGAGGGTCAGCCTCGTGACGATGCCGAGGGCCCCGAGGCCGACGACCGAGCCGTCGAAATCGGCGTCGCCCCGCGAGATCGTGCGCTCGAGGCCCGCCCCGTCGAGCAGGCTCAGGCGGGTGACCACGGCGGCCAGAGACCGGTTGCCGTCACCCGACCCGTGCGTGCCGGTGGCGACCGCCCCGGCCACCGAGATGTGCGGCAGCGATGCGAGGTTGGCCAGCGCCCAGCCGCGCTCGTGCAGGCGGGTGGCGACGTCGCCGTACCGGCTGCCGCCGTCGACGGTCACCGTGCGCGCCTCGGTGTCGAGCTCGAACACCCGAGGCAGGTGCTCCAGCGACACGAGCACGGCGCTGTCGACGAGGTCGGTGAAGGAGTGCCGGGAGCCGAGCGCCCGCACCCGCGGGGCCGTCGCGACCGCGTCGGCCAGCTCGTCCACCGACGCCGGTCGCAGCAGAGCGCGCGCGGCGTACGCGTGGTTGCCGCCCCACGTGGTGCCGGCCGCCGAGCGCTCCATCCCGTCCACCTCGCTCCAGGTCATAGCAAAGTCCCAGCCGACACAGCATGTCGGAATTTGGCGACGACCATGCCGTCGGTGACAATGAGCAGCGGGGCGTGCTTTGTCGACCTCACGCTCAGTTCTTGGGGAGTCCGTATGCCGCTCGTCCGCTCATCACCGTCGCAGCCAGTACCGCGCGGCCGCACCCCGCGGCCGCGCGCCGCCGGTGCCGTCGTCGCGGCCCTCGCGCTCGCCGTCGCCCTGGGCGCCTGCACCGTGCCCGGCGGTGGGGCGAGGTCGGCGTCGACCGCCTCGACGTCCGGCCCGTCCACGACGACCGCCACCCCGTCGCCGAGCACGACGACGACCCCCCCGCCCCCGCCGGTGCAGCTCACGCCCAGCGTGGCCTCCGGTGCGCAGGTGCCCGTCGACACCGTCGTCTCCGTGGCGGCGTCCGACGGCACGGTCGCCGACGTCGAGCTGACCTACAAGGATCCCAAGAAGGGCGACGTCAACGTCGAGGGCAAGCTCGACCCCAACGGGGCGAACTGGACGGCGGCCAGCCTGCTGGAGCCCGCCACGACGTACTCGCTGACGATGAGCGGCAAGAACACCGCGGGCGTCGAGGCGACCACCCACTCGACCTTCAGCACCCAGGCCCTGTCGAAGAAGCAGCTGATCTACCCGAGCGTCGTCGCCAACGGCGCCACGGTGGGCGTGGCCATGCCGGTCATCGTCCGGTTCGACGTGCCCGTCAAGGACAAGGCTGGCTTCGAGAAGAGGATGACCGTCACGTCCACCCCGAAGCAGGACGGCTCATGGGGCTGGGTCAGTAGTAGCGAGGCGCACTGGCGCCCGGTGAGCTACTGGCAGCCCGGCACCAAGGTCAGCGTCAACGTCGACATCAACAGCGTCGCCGGCGGTGACGGCACCTACGGCCAGATCTCGACCTCCGGCGGGTTCACCGTGGGGCAGTCGGTCGTCATGAACGCCGACCTCGCCACCCACCAGATGACGGTGATGGTGGACGGCGCCGCGGCCAAGACCATCCCCATCACGGGCGGCAAGGCCGGGTTCGAGTCGCGCAGCGGCACGAAGGTCATCATGGAGAAGTTCAGCACGCTGCGGATGGACGCCAACACCGTCGGCATCGAGCCGGGCGACCCGAACTACTACGACATCCCCGACGTGCAGTTCGCGATGCGGGAGACCAACTCCGGCGAGTTCCTCCACGCCGCGCCCTGGTCGGTGAGCAGCCAGGGCAAGGCCAACGTCAGCCACGGCTGCATCGGCATGAGCACCGACAACGCGAAGTGGCTGTTCGGCATCGCCAAGGTCGGCGACCCCGTCGTCGTCACCGGCACCGCCCGCGGGCTCGAGGCGGGCAACGGCTGGACCGACTGGAACGTCAGCTACGACAAGTGGAAGTCCGGCTCCGCGCTCAGCGCGGCCTAGCTCCCGACGTCTCGGCGGTCGCCGGCTTCCGGCTCGCCGGGCGCCCGATGACCACGGCCGACAACAGCACGATCGCGGCGCCGACCACCTGAGGGGCCGAGAGCCGTTCGTGCAGCAGCACCACGCCGAGCACGACGGCGACGACCGGGATGACGTAGGTCACGGTGGCCCCGACCGTGGCGCCGACCTCGCGCACGACGTCGAACTGCAGGACGAAGGCGAGCCCGGTGCCGACGATGCCCAGGGCCAGGACGGCCAGCACGGCGCCCAGCACGTCGCCGCTCCCCACCCCCGCCGTCGTCGACCACGGCAGCGGCCGGGCCGAGGCGCCGTCGCCGCGCTGCAGCCACCACCAGACCCCGGTGACCACCAGCATCTGCGCCGACGCCGCCAGCAGCTGGGTGGCCGGGAGCCCGAGACCGCCGACGTCGTCGGCGTGCAGGAAGCGACGGAGGTAGGACCAGCCGAAGCCGTAGGACGCACCGGCCAGGAGCGTGAACCCGAAGCCCAGCAGGTCGGGGCGCCCCTGCCCCTCCCACGGCTGCAGGATGACGACCACCCCGAGGAAACCGGTGACGACGGCGACCAGGGTGCGCCGGTCGACCCGCTGAGCAGGGATGAGCAGCAGGGTGAAGAGGACGACGGCAAGCGGCGTCGTCGCGTTGCCGATGCCGGCGAGCGCCGAGGCGACCCGCTCCTCGCCGAGGGGGAACAACGTGAACGGCAGGGCGCCCAGCGCGAACCCGACGACCATCATGTGCGCCCACACCCGCCGCGAGCGCGGCAGCCGCGCTCTGACCACCGTCGCGGCGACGAGCACCGTGACGGTGCCGCTGAGGATCCGCAGCGTGGCCACCTGCACCGGAGCCAGGGCGCCCAGCCCGATCTTCATGAGCAGGAACGACGCCCCCCAGACGAGGGAGAGGATCCCGAACTTGACCTGCCACGGCACCCTCACGCCGACGACCTCACGGCTCGGGGGGGCGCGGGGGCCGGGGTCACGCCTCGGCCTGCTCGGCCAGCTCGCGTGCGGTGTCGATGCATACCTGCTGAACGCCGCGAGCCCCCTGCGGTGTGAGCCCGGCGAGCCCGCAGGCGGGCGTGACGACGAGCCGCCCGAGCCCGGCCGGAGGCAGTCCCAGCTCGTGCCAGCGCGTCACGAGCGTCCGGGCCACGTCCTGCGCGCGCACCGGCGGGCCCGTGGTGGGCACGCACCCGGCATACAGGGTGCGGCCGTCCTCGAGCGCCACCGCGACGCTCTCCCAGCCCTTCGAGCCGAGCAGACCCGTGTCGAGGGCGAGGTCGGCCCCGGTGCGGCGCAGGAGCACGAGCGGCGCACCGGGCGCGCAGCAGTGGACGACGGGCGTGCGGCCGGACGGCACCGCGGCAAGGACGGCCCGTAGCCCGTCGAGCGCCACCTGGGGGTCGACCGCGCGCACCATCCCGTAGCCGG
>JBDSYO010000079.1:0-4931 GCA_039925625.1 Lapillicoccus sp.
CAGGCGATGGATTGGCTCGGTGTGAGAGGTGAGAATGATCACGCGCATTTCTTTGAACTGGGTGTGGTTCTTGATGTGCTCCAGCACATCCCAGCCGCGCATGTCGGGCAAGCTGATTTCCCGCCGAGCGACCTCGCCGACATCGGCGGGGTCTCCGCCGACCACCTCGACGAGCGCACCCCGCTGTGGTTCTACATCCTGCGCGAGGCGCAGGTGACGGCCGGCGGCGAGCATCTCGGCGCGGTCGGCGGGCGGATCGTCGGCGAGGTCATCATCGGGCTCATCCAGGGCGACAGCCAGAGCTACCTCACCCAGGACCCCGAGTGGACACCGACCTACGGGGTGGGCGGCACCTTCGGCATCACCGACCTGCTGACCAAGGCGGGCGCCGTCGGTACCCTCTAGAGGCGTGGGCGATCCGAGGCCTCGGCCCGCGAAGCAGCGCCGCGTCCCGCCTCGGCCTCGGCCTCGCTCCGGTGATGGGCCGGCTCGTGAAGGACAACGTGACTCGACCACGAAGAACGCGGTGCCTGCGACCCGCCGGTCCCGCGCCTGCATGGCATCCTCTGCGACCGTGCTACGTAACACTGTTGGAGTACTTCAGCCGCAGCCACCGAACGATCGCCGTGGACCTGTGCGGTCACGGTCTCAGTGACGTTCCCCAGCGGGCAAAGACGATCGATGGCCTGGCCGACGACCTCGCATGGGTAGGCGCACAGCTCGAGCTGGTTCGCCCCCTGGTGGTCGGCCACAGCCTGGGAGGAATCATCGCGCTGGCCTCGCCGCGAACCATCCCGACGTCCTGGGCGCAATTTCCGCCCTTGAATTCGGCCGCGCGGTGGACGCGGTCCGGGGCGGCACGGTGATCAGGTGGGTGCACAGGGGTGCTCACCCGGGCTTTGGCGTGCCGGGTCGACGCGGCGGCGGCCGCGGCGCGGAGCGGGTTGAACGCGAGGGCGGCGAACGCGAGCCAGCGGCGTTGGTGGTGAACTTCCCGGACGGGGCGTGTGCGAGCCGTCCGTTTTTCAGCGCGGTGATGACCTGAGCATTAAGCCCCTTGACCCCGCTATAGCCGTACCCGGCGCCCTCTTTGGCGTAACCGTGTACCTGCCGGACCGTGTCGTCGAATCGACGAACGCCAACCCGTCCGGGTCGGGGGCGGCGGCCAGCAGACTCAGGACCGCCGTCGTGCGCCCGGTCAAGGTCCGGGCGGCCACCGCGTCGAGCTGGCGGACGTGCCCGAACGTGAACTCGTGCAGGAACGTGCCCAACGTCGACGGCGCTCGGACCCCGGTAAGCGCCCGCCTCATCCCGCCGGGGCCTAGGACGTCGAGGTGGTCGATCGAGTCGGCACCGGCGAGTATCCCGCGACCACCCGGCCGCCATCACGCCAGCGTTGGCCGACGGCACGCTCAACCGCTCGCTCAGCAGGTCGTGCAGGCCGGCGCGTTCAGCCAGCCGCATCACCGGGACCAGACCGACCGAACCAATCACGTTCGGGTCATCGAAAACCGCAGAAACCCTAGGCGATGCTTGCACCTGTCTGATGCCCCTTCGGACCGTTCGGATCAGACCCTTAGCAAGTCCGATCCGCCCGCCCCACAGGGGTATTCATGTGTCACGACCCGGCTAGGTTCAGCTACCCATCGGTGCATCCGGGCTCAGCACAGCCGTGGCTACTTCGGCCTAAATGAGGCTATGCCACCACGGTGACACGCGCGGCACCACGGACCCTGATAGCGAAAACTGAGACGACACAAAGGTATTCGCGTCACCACACCACAGTGCTAACGGGCCCGGAGTCGGGGACTGCGTGTCGCTACCGGCAAGTCTGCGGCTTTGGCGATCGCGTCCGCGGTGTGGGTATCGGAGGAACGATCAGGAGACACGAGCCTGGCTCGGCGAAGGGCACGAGGTCGCTGCCGTTCGGGTCTGAACCGTACTCGGCGAGCACGCCGCGCAGCATTCCCAGGTGCACGTTGCAGACAATCCTGGGGTTCTCTCGTGCCGCGTCGAGCAGAGGGCAGCGGGTAAGTCGGACGACCGGGCCGGCGGGGTCCTCCCGGACGGGTGCGAAGCCCAGGTCGTCGAGGAGCTCGACGGCTCGCTCTCGCGCCGCCTCGGGCGTCAGGGGAGCGCTCCCCAACTGGCGGGCCAGGTCGCGTCCCCAGCTCTCGCCGGCGAGCTCGGCGTCGCCTCTCGGGTCCGGGCTGGTGAGGAGGATGGCCTGGGACAGTACGTTGGCGAGACTGACGTACTCCGCGTTCGTCGGCCTGACTGCCGTGGCTTCATAAAGCCAGGCGGGTCGTCCGCGGCCGTGGGATGGGGCCTGAGTCCGCGTGACGAGGCCGGCCCCGATGAGGGTATCGAGGTGTTCGCGGATGGTGTTCGGGTGCAGTCCGGCGCGGCCGGCAAGCGCCGCGAGGTCGACTGGCCCGGGTCGGCTACGGAGGAGCTCGAGCGTCTGGTTCGTCGAGGCGGCGAGATGGTGGGGCGCCGTCGCGCGGGTCGGGCCGAGATCCTTCGATTCTCGGGACCTTCGGCCCTCTCGATTTTTCACGGTGTCCACTGTAGTTAAATCTGCACGGTTGGGCCACGATGGGGTTCAGCCAGTCAGGAGACCGGATCATGAACACCGAGGCCACCCAGGGCGTCAGCCCCGAGGCCGACCGCACCCTCACCGCCGAGAAGGTGCCCGCACGCCACGGCTGTTCGGGGCACTGCACCTGCGACGCGGACAGTCTGAATGGGCCGTCCGAGCTGGACGCCCGCGCCGCCCCCCACGCTCTCGGCCGTCCGGCCGTCCTTGAGACGCTCGACGCCGTCTCACCCGGTGACCGCCTGACCTTCGTCGCCTCCGCACAACCCGCTAGCCGCAACGTGCGGCTGGAACAACGTTCGGGGGACGCCGTCGCGGTGGAGTACCTCCAGCTGGGTCCGGATGCCGGGCGCCTCAGCCTCGTCGACAAGGTGGCATGAGATGACCGCGACGTCGGTCACCGGGACCACCAGAACCGCCACGGGAGAAACGAGGTCCCCGTGGTTGATGCTCGTCATGGCGACCCTGGGGTTCGCCGTGAACTTCTGGGCCTGGGCGCTGATCAGCCCGCTCGGCCCGCTCTTTCGTGCCATCGGGAGCCTCGGCAGCCTCAGTGAGTCGGACGTCGCCCTGCTGGTCGCCGTCCCGGTGGTGGTCGGATCGCTCGGGCGCATCATCGTGGGGGGTCTCACCGACAAGCACGGCGGCCGGGTGATCTTCCCCATCGTCTCGGGCGTCACCATCCTTCCGGTCCTGTTCATCGCCTTCGTCGCCCTGGGCTCGTACACCCTGCTCCTGGTCGGTGGCTTCTTCCTCGGCATCGCCGGGACGGCGTTCGCCGTCGGTGTCCCCTTCGTCAACGCATGGTTCCCGCCCGAGCGACGCGGGCTCGCGATCGGCATCTTCGGCGCAGGCATGGGCGGTACGGCGATCAGCGCTCTGACGACCGTCAAGCTCACCGATAACCTCGGTGCCAAGGCGCCGTTCCTGATTACCGCGGGTGTGCTGGCCGTCTACGCGGTCGCTGCGTGGCTGATCCTGCGGGACGCACCGGGCCGGGTCGTGCCCACCACGTCCCTGACGTCGCGGATCTCGGCCAACGCCCGGCTCCCGATCACCTGGCAGGCCAGTTCCCTTTATGCGGTCGCCTTCGGGGGGTACGTCGCGTTCTCCGTGTACCTCCCGGCATACCTCAAGACCGCCCATCAGCTCACTCCCGCCGACGCGGCGAACCGGATGGCCGGCTTCGTGCTCGTCGCCGTTGCGCTGCGGCCGGTCGGAGGCTGGCTCGCCGACCGGCTCGGCGCGGTCCCGGTTCTCGCCGCCGGGTTCGGCGTCGTCGTCGTGGGCGCCGGGATCTCCGCGGGCACCCCGCCCCTTCAGGGCATCGGCACGCTGGCGTTCCTCGCGATGGCCGCTGCTCTGGGGTCCGGGAGCGGCGCGACCTTCGCTCTCATCGCGAAGGTCACCGATCCGTCCCGGGTCGGCGGCGTCACCGGCCTCGTCGGGGCCGCCGGAGGGCTTGGTGGCTTTGTGCCCCCGCTGATTATGGGCTTCGTCTACGGACGCACCGCCTCCTACGCGATCGGGTTGTGGATGCTCTGCGTCACCGCCGCCCTGGCCGTGCTGCTGACCGTAACCATCGTCCGTCGCACCGCCTCAGGACAGGAAGTTCTTTGACGCCCGCCTCGATGAAGACCGCAAGCGATATCGGCATGGACGGCGCCCTCGCGGACGCGCTGGTGCGCACCAGGCGCTTCTTCACCCGGGGGACCGTCTCGGCGGACCGAAGGACGCTCACCCACGCGGGCGGCCGGGAGGCGGACGACTTCTACCGGGACCGCTGGAGCCACGACAAGGTCGTCCGGTCCACCCACGGGGTCAACTGCACCGGCTCGTGCTCGTGGAAGGTCTACGTCAAGGACGGGATCATCACCTGGGAGACCCAGCAGACCGACTACCCGTCGGTCGGCCCAGACAGCCCCGAGTACGAACCCCGCGGCTGCCCGCGAGGCGCCGCCTTCTCCTGGTACACCTACTCACCCACGCGGATCCGCTACCCCTACGTGCGTGGGGTGCTGCTGCAGATGTACCGCGAGGCGAAGTCGCAGCACGGTGGCGACCCGGTCCTGGCCTGGGGCCACATCGTCGACAACCCCCAACGGGCCAAGGCCTACAAGTCCGCGCGTGGCAAGGGCGGGCTCGTCCGGGCCACCTGGGACGAGGCCAGCGAGATCGTCGCGGCCGCGCACGTGCACACGATCAAGAAGTACGGGCCCGACCGGGTGGCCGGGTTCTCGCCGATCCCGGCGATGTCGATGGTGTCGCACGCTTCGGGTGCCCGGTTCGTCAACCTCGTCGGCGGCTCGATGCTGAGCTTCTACGACTGGTA
>JBDSYO010000080.1:0-8260 GCA_039925625.1 Lapillicoccus sp.
CGCCACCGTCACCCAGAGCACCGGCGGCGGACACGGCGGTGGCGGCGGCACCAAGGCCCCGAGCTCCGGCGCCACGGGGTCGACCAGCTCCAGTAGCCCGTCGGGCACGGCGGGCACGGCGGGTACGACCACCAGCACGGTCTGAGCGAACCCGCGGGCACGATCGTCACGTCGCGGGCAGGTCCTTTCCTGCCCCTGCCGTGACGATCGTGCCCGCAGCCGATGCGTCACGCCGACGGCTGCGGGTCAGCGGGCGAGGGTGCCGGGGATCGCGGCCAGGAGCTCGCGCGTGTAGTCGTCGTGGGGGTCCTCGAAGATCGCCTCGGGCGTCCCGCTCTCGACGATGCGGCCCCGGCGCATGACGTGGACGGCGTCGGAGACCAGTCGGACGACGGCGAGGTCGTGGCTGATGAAGAGGTAGCCGAGTCCGAGTCGCTGCTGCAGGTCGAGCAACAGCTCGAGGATCTGGGCCTGAACGAGAACGTCGAGCGCAGAGACCGGCTCGTCCAGGACGATGAGGGCCGGCTCAAGAGCCAGAGCCCGGGCGATGGCCACGCGCTGGCGTTGGCCTCCCGACAGCTCGTGGGGGAAACGGGTCGCCAGCTCGGGAGCGAGCGCGACCTGGCTGAGCAGCTCGTCCACCCGCTCGCGTCGGTCCGCGGCGGAGCCCACCCCGTGCACACGCAGTGGCTCGGCCACCGACCGCTCGACGGTGAAGCGCGGGTCCAACGAGGCGTACGGGTTCTGGAACACCGGCTGCACCCGACGCCGCATCGCGAACAGCTCGCGTCGCGTCTGCGAGGCGACGTCCGCTCCGTCGACGAGGACCCGGCCGCTCGTGGGTACCTCGAGGCCGAGGAGGAGGTTCGCCGTCGTCGACTTCCCCGACCCTGACTCGCCCACCACCGCGACGGTCCGACCCGGCGGCACCTCGAACGAGACCCCGTCGACGGCCGTGAGGACGGCGGCGTCACCCCGGCCCCGAGAGCGCAGGTCGAACCGCTTGGTCACGTCCTCGAACCGCGCCAGCGCGACGGGTATGCCGGCATCCCCCACCGGTGCGCTCGGGCGCTCCTCGCGCCGCACCGGGCGCGCCGACGTCAGGCTCGGCGCGGCCGCGAGCAGGCGCTGCGTGTAGGCGTCGGCTGGGTCCCGCAGGATCTGGTCGGCGGGGCCGGTCTCCACGACCACACCGTCGTGCATCACCGCGACGGTGTCGGCCCGTTCCGCGGCCAGAGCCAGGTCGTGGGTGATGAGCAGGATGCTCGTCCCCAGCTCGGCCGCCATCTCGTCGATGGTGTCGAGGATGCGGCGCTGCACCGTGACGTCGAGCGCCGACGTCGGCTCGTCGGCGATGAGCAGCCGGGGCCGGCAGGCCAGGCCCATCGCGATGAGCGCCCGCTGGCGCATACCGCCGGAGAACTCGTGGGGGTACTGCGCCGCCCGCTGGGCCGGGTCGGGGATGCCCACCATCTCGAGCAGCTCCGTCACGCGTTGCTGAGCGGCCCGACCCGAGGCGAGACCGTGCACCTCGAGGGCCTCGCCGATCTGGTCACCGATCCGCATGAGCGGGTCGAGGTTCGACATCGGGTCCTGGGGCACCAGCCCGATGCCCGCACCGCGGACCCGCCGCAGCTCGCGCTCCGAGAGCGTCGTCAGCTCACGCCCCTCGAACCGGATGCTGCCGCCCGTCACCCGGCCGTTGCCCGGCAGCAGCCCGTTGACGGCAGCCGCGGTCGTCGACTTGCCCGAGCCCGACTCGCCGACGACGGCCAACGTGCCGCCTGCAGGTACCTCGAGCGACACCTCGCGCACGACGGTGCGCTCTCCCCGGGAGGTGCGGAAGGTCACGCTCAGGTCGCGGATCGACAGGACGCTCTCGCCCGGATCAGCGCTCACGAGAGGACCTCCAGCCGATGGGGCGCCAGCCTGCGCGTCAGCCGCAGCTCCGGCTCGCCGAACTGCTCCTCCACGCGGGTGCCGCCGTCGGGCTGCCACCCCTCGCGTCGGTAGAACGCCAGCGCCGGAGCGTTGTCGGCGAAGACCCACAGCCGCCCCACGGCGGCGCCCGACCGCGCGAGATCCGTTGCCGCGCGTCCCAACAGGGCCCGGCCGGTGCCACGACCCTGCTCCGAGGGGGCGACGTAGAGCGAGTGCACGTCGCCCACGGAACCGTCGGTGGAGAAGCCGACCACCCCGCAGACCACGTCCTCCCGCACCGCCAGGACCACCGCGCGGTCAGGGCGGGACAGGACGCTCGACCACAGCGCGACCGCAGTCTCGGCGGTCATCGTCGCCACGAGTGCAGGGGGAAGGTGCTCGGGGTAGCCCTCGTGCCAGCAGGCGAGGAAGACGGCCACGACGTCGCTCAGGTCGTCGGGGGTCGCGAGTCGGAGATCGACGCTCATGCGGTGTCCACGGTGTCCACGGTGCGCAGGACGAGGCGAGCGGGCGCGCGCTCCAGCGGCGTCGGCAGCGCGAGGGGGCCCGAGCCGGGAGTGAGAGCGCCGAGGATGCGTGGCTCCCGAGCCCCGGTGCCCATCGGGTTCGCCCCGGGGAGGCCGTGCATCGTGCACCACCCGATGAGGGCGAACGCCACGGCCTCCTTGGTGTCGCTGGGAGCCCCGAGCTCGTCGGTCGAGGTGACCCGCACGCCGGGGAGCGCCTCGCGCAGCCCCGCCATCAGGGTCGCGTTGCGCCAGCCCCCGCCGGACACCACCAGGGTCTCGACGCCCCGCGCCCGGACGTCACGGGCCACCGACTCCGCGGTGAAGGCCGTCAAGGTCGCTACGAGGTCAGCGGTCCCGACGTCGACCCCGGCGTGGCTCACCGCGTCGGCGACGTAGTCGCCGTGGAAGTGCTCCTTCCCGGTGCTCTTGGGAGCCGGCAGCGCGAAGTACGGGTCGGACAGCAGGTGCGCGAGCAGTCCGGCGTGCACCGTCCCCGTCGCCGCGAGCTGCCCGCCCTCGTCGTAGCCCAGGTCGCTCAGACCCTCGCCCACGACGACGGCGTCGACGAGGGCGTTGGCGGGTCCGATGTCGTACGCCAGCACGGCGCCGTCCGGTCGCACCACCGTCATGTTGGCGATACCACCGAGGTTGAGCGCCGCCGCCGTGCCGTCCATCCCCTTCAGCAGCAACACGTCCAGGTAGGACACCAGGGGCGCACCGTGGCCCCCCGCGGTGATGTCGCGGATGCGCACGTCGGCCAGGACCGGCAGTCCCGTGGCCTCCGCGATCCAGGCGGGCTGTCCGAGCTGTAGGGTCCCGAGCGCATGGTCGCCCTGCACCCAGTGGAAGACGGTCTGGCCGTGCGACACCACGAGATCCAACGCCCCGACGTCCGCCGTCACGGCCACCGCTACGTCGGCGAACGCCTGGCCGATGAGGGTGTCGAGCTCGCAGACCTCGGCGAGGGTGGTGTCGGCCGGAGGCAGGGCAGCGACGAGCCGGCGGCGCAGCCCCGCGGCATACGGCGTGGAGCCGGAATGCGTGATGCTGCCGCTCAGCACGTCGCCGTCGAGCGTGAAGTCCACCACGGCGGCGTCGATCCCGTCGTGGGACGTCCCGCTGATCAGACCGAGGACCTTCATGAGCCACCTCTCATCGGGAGCCACGGCTCCGGGGGTCGAACGCGTCCCGCAGCCCGTCGCCGAGCAGGTTGAGGCCGACGACGAGGAGGACGAGGACGAGGCCGGGTGCGAGCATCGTCCAGGGCGCCACCTGTAGCAGCGTGCGCGCGTCGTAGACCATCGAACCGAGCGAGGGGGCCGGCGGCGGCGTGCCGAGACCGAGGAAGCTCAGCGACGCCTCCGTGAGGACGGCCCACGACAGCGACAGGGTCACCTGCACGATGACGATGGCACTGATGTTGGGCAGGACGTGCTGCAGCATGACGGCCGTGTGCGACTGGCCGGTGGTCGTGGCCGCCTTGATGAACTCCACCTCCCGCAGCGACAGCACCGGCCCGCGCGTGACGCGCACGAAGATCGGCACGTAGACCACGGCGATGGCGACGGCCACGGTGAACCAGGTGCGGGTGAAGACCGACGCCAACGACAGGGCCAGCAGCAGCGGGGGGAAGGCGAACAGCACGTTGGTCACGGCTCCGATCGCGATGTCGGGAATGCCGCGCACGAACCCGGCCACCACTCCTGCCGCCGTGCCGACGACGCCGGCGAAGAGCACGGCGACGACCGCGACGAGAGCCGAGTTGGCCACCCCGGCCGCGACCCGGGCGAACACGTCGCGGCCGAACTGGTCGGTGCCGAACCAGTGCTGCCCCGACGGTCCGCGCAGCCGCGCGGGTGCGTCCTGGGCGATCGGGTCGTACGGCAGCAGGCCGAGGAGCGACACCACCGACAGCAGGACGAGCACCGCGATGAGGACCGTGCCGACGACCCCGGCGGGGCTGCGTAGCAGGGCCCGCCACCGGCCGTTGGGCCGGCCGGCGACCGAGACGAGGTCGGGCGCCTCCGCGACGGTCACTGGGCCCGCACCCGCGGGTCGATGGCGCGGTAGAGCAGGTCGGTGAGGAGGTTGACAAGGACGAACAGCAGCGCGATGACCAGCACGGTGCTCTGCACCAGGGCGTACTCCTTCTGCTGGATCCCGAGCAGGACCTGTCGGCCGATGCCGGGCACCGAGAAGATCTGTTCGACGACGACGGCGCCGCCCAGCAGGTAGCCGAACTGCAGCCCGGTCATGGTGACGATGGGCACGAGCGCGTTGCGCAGCACGTGCCGCAGCTGGATCCGCCGCGGTGGCACCCCCTTGGCTCGCGCGGTGCGCACGAAGTCCTCCGACCGCACCGCCAGCACGGCGGTGCGGGTCGTACGCATGATCGGTGCGGCGATGCCGAACGCGAGGACGAAGGCCGGCAGCAGCATCTGGCGCAGGTTGAGCAGCGGGTCGGACAGCGGCGTCGCGAACCGCTGGCCGTTGGGGTTGAACCCGAAGCGCGCTGCGAGCACCGACAAGAGGGTCGTGGCCAGTAGGAACGCGGGGATCGACAGGCCGGCCAGACCGACGACCTGGCCGACGCCGTCGCGCACGGAGTCGGGACGCGACGCCGACAGCATGCCGAGGGGGACGCCGATGACCAGGGCCAGGACGATCGCGAGGACGGCCAGCTCCACCGTCACGGGCAGGGCTCGCGCGGTGAGGGCCAGCACGCTCTCCTGGTTGCGGGAGGAGAAGCCGAGGTTGCCCTGGAAGAGGTTCCCCAGCCAGCCGAAGAACTGCCCCAGCAGCGGCTGGTCGATGCCGTAGTACCGCTGCAGGTCGGCCCGCTGCGACGGCGTGAGGGCCGCCGCCTCAGTGCCGAGGTTGGCGGTGATCTGGTCGCCTGGGATGGCGCGCAGCATGACGAAGACGACCACCGCCACCCCGGCCAGGGTGAGGACGGCTCCGGCGACCTTGCGGACGACGCCGTGGCCGAGGACCGCAGCGATCACGAGGAGACGGTGGTCGACCGCAGGTACTGCAGGGAGCTGTTGGTCATCGGCACGAACCCCTGCACGCCACTGGTCGTCACCGTGTAGGTGTAGCTGGTGAACATCCAGATCCAGGCTGCGTTCTGCTCCAGCTCGTCGGACACCTGCTGGTAGATCTTCTTGCGCGCGGCCGGGTCGCTCGTCGTCTTGCCGTCGGCGAACAGCTTGTCCATGGCGGGCGAGCTGTAGCCCGCGACCTTGTTGAGGTTGCCCGTGCTCGTGAAGTAGCGGCCGTACATCCCGTCCGGGTCGGGACGTCCACCGTTGAGGGCGACGGCCGCGTCGAAGTCACCCGCCACCCAGCGGTTGACGTAGGCGCCGGACTCGAGCACCTCGAGGTCGAGCGTGATCTTCGCCTCGGCCAGCTGGGACTTGAGGTTTTGCGCCTCGTTGACCGACGTCGAGTACTCGCCCTGCGACACGATGGTCTTGATCGTCACCGCGCTCTTCCCGGCCTTGGCCAGGTAGGCGGCCGCCTTGGTGAGGTCGCGGGTCGGGCAGGGGCGGGCGCTCGGGTCGGACTTGTAGGCCGGTGACGTGATCGGTCCGGTGACTTCGCCCTCTCCGAGGGCCGCGGTGTCGAGGACCTGCTTCCGGTCAACGGCGCACTGGATGGCGAGCCTGACGTTGACGTCGGTGAGGTCGCCCTTCCGGGCGTTCAGCTGAAGGGCGTGGTAGCTCAGCTGGGGCGTCTTGGCCACCTTGAGGGTGCCGCCGTCGGCGGTCTTCGCGACGAGCGGGTCGTCGATGACCGCCATCTGGACGTTGCCGGACTGCAGCGACGACACGATCGAGGTCTCGTCGGGGATGACCCGGAACTCGATGTTGTCGAGCGTCGCCGGTTGTCCCCAGTAGGTGGCGTTCTTCGCCAGCGTGAGCGACTGGTTGGCGACCCGCGCCTTGAACGCATACGGGCCGGTGCCGTTGGGCTTGGTGCCGAGGGTGGTGTCGGTGTCGGTCGAGGACAGCATCGCGAGGTTGACCGAGGCGAGGTTGGCCGGGAGCGAGGCGTCGGCGCTCTTCATGGTGAGGACCACGGTCTTGGCGTCGGGGGCGGCCACCGAGGCGACGGAGGCGAGGGAGGCCCGGGCGACGGCGGCGTTCTTCTCGTCCATGATCTTGGTGAGGGAGGAGACGACGTCGGCGGAGTCGAAGTCGCTGCCGTCGGCGAACTTCACTCCGGTGCGCAGGGCGAGGGTGACCGTCTTGCCGTCGGCGGAGGGCGTCACCGACTGGGCGAGGCCGGGGACGACGTTGAGGTCCTTGTCGAACTCGGTGAGGGTGCCGTAGACGTTCTGGAGGATGTTGACGGCTTGGAACTGCGTGGCCTTCCACGGCAGGAGGGTGTTGGGGTCGGACGTCACCCCCACCACCAGGCTGCCGCCCGGGGCGCCGGCCCCTCCCGTGACGCCGGCGGTGGAGGTCGACGACGGCGTGCCGGAGCACGCGGCAAGTCCGAGCGCGGCGACGAGACCGGCCGACGCGGCGACGAGTGGGCTGGGGCGGCGATGAAGCAGGTGCGTGTAGAGCATGGGCTCTCCTGAGGCAGTGCGGGGGGCGTAGGACGAAAACTACACACCGTCATCACCCGGTGTGAATCGTTCCCGGTATGCGGCGTCGGAACCGGTTGTCGGCGGTCGGGGTCAGGCGCCGCCACTGCATTAGCGTGTGGCCCATGGCGCGCGTCACGAGCATCCTCATCTACCCCGACTCCGACGCGCCAGGCCAGACCCTCAGCGTGTCCTACGTCTCGGAGCAGGGTCTCGACGGCGACCGTCGCAAGAAGTCCCCGGTGCACCTCGTCGCGGTCGAGGACTACATCGACCTGCACCCCCGAGCCAACCTCATCGTCGACGTGTCGGCCGACGTCCTGCACGGCCTGGTCTCACGGCGCCTGCGCGTCGGCACGGTCGAGCTCGAGGTCACCGCGCTGGCCGGCGACTGCGCCGGGGTCTACGCCGTGGTGCCGGAGCCCGGAGACGTCTCGGTCGGTGACGAGCTGCTGGTGGGCGAGCCGACCGGCTGACGCCCTCCGTGGGGTCCGGCGCGACGTCGACGAATGCTACTGACGAGTAGGGTCGGGGTCCCGAACCGTCCCCGTCCCTCTCAGGAGTCGTCATGACCCCGGCCCGCAACACCCGCCGCAGCACGGGTCCGGCCCGCGCCGCGATCCTCGGCGGCAACCGGATCCCCTTCGCCCGGGCCAACGGCCGGTATGCGGCGGCCTCCAACCAGGACATGCTCACCGCCGCGCTCGAGGGGCTGACCGCCCGCTACGGGCTGGCGGGGGAGCGGCTGGGCGAGGTGGCGGCGGGTGCGGTGCTCAAGCACAGCCGGGACTTCAACCTCACCCGCGAGGCCGTGCTGGGGTCGTCGCTGTCCGCCGCGACGCCCGCCTACGACGTGCAGCAGGCCTGCGGCACCGGTCTCGAGGCGACCATTCTCGTAGCCAACAAGATCGCCCTGGGTCAGGTCGAGTCGGCCGCCGCGGGCGGGGTCGACTCCGCCTCCGACGCCCCCATCGCCGTGAGCGAGGGTCTGCGCCGAACCCTGCTCCAAGCCAACCGAGCCCGCACCCCCGGTCAGCGGGCCCGGGCCTTCGCGGGGCTGCGTCCGGGCGACCTCGTGCCCCAGATCCCACGCAACGTCGAGCCGCGCACCGGCCTCTCGATGGGCGAGCACATGGCGGTCACCGCCCGAGAGTGGGGGATCGCTCGCGAGGCCCAGGACGAGCTCGCCGCGCGCAGCCACCACCGTCTCGCCGCG
>JBDSYO010000081.1:0-2793 GCA_039925625.1 Lapillicoccus sp.
GGCAGGTGGTCGTACCAGACCGGGTCGTGCAGGTGCAGGGAGGCGTAGCGCTTGCGCCAGGAGTCGCCCGCTCGGTCGTTGCTCTCGAGGATGACGGTCGGTATGCCGTGTCGCTTGAGTCGGGCGCCCAGGCCGATGCCTCCCTGCCCGCCGCCGATGACGACGACGTAGGGCTGCTCGGTGTCGCCGAGGGCCCCGTGGGCGGCTGTGGTGCGCTCGAGCCAGGTGCGGCGCCCCCGGGTGACCTCGTGCTCCACCCCCTTCTCGCGGCGCGCACCGAGGGGCTCCTCGAAGCCCTTGAGCTCGACCATCGTCGTCAGCAGCGTGAACGCCTTGCCGTCCTTGAGCCGCAGGTGCCCGAACCCGCGGGCCTCCGCGGTCTCGAAGTCGACCCACGCCTCCTCGGCGCCGGGCTCCCCGGTGGCCGGCTCGGCGAGGGACCAGCCCTTCGGCTGCACCCGGGAGAGCGTCGAGCGCAGCAGGTCGGCGATCGCGTCCCGACCCTCGACGGTCGTGATGTTCCAGGTGAACGCCACGAGGTCACGCCACAGGCCGTCCGGTGTGAACAGGGCGATGGCTGCGTCGACGTCCTGCGCCGAGAGGGCGGCGTCGAACGCGGTGAGCCATCGCTCCACCGCTGCACTGGGGTCGGGCGTGGTCTGCGGCTCGGGGGCTGACGTCATGGGAGCTCCTTCGGTCGCGCGGCGTCTGCCCCATTGGACACCCGCCGGGTGGCGACGGTCACCGTTCGCGGGGACGCGACTCCCCCTCTGGTAGAGATGCGTCATGGTGTCCGGGCGCTACGAGTTCGACGAGGAGATTGCGGTCTCCCCGGTCGAGGGCCGCGACGGCGTCTACGCCGGGCGGTTCGGGGACGGCTGGCGGATCGGCAACGGGGTCAACGGCGGCGTCATCATGGCGTTGGCGGCGACCGCGCTGCGGCAACGGCTCGAGCAGGACGGCGGCCACGGCGACGTGCTCGCGTTCAGCGGGTACTTCGTCACCCCCGCCACCCCCGGGCCGGTCGAGTCGCATACCGAGGTGGTGCGGGTCGGGCGCACGATGTCGACGGGCCAGGTCTCCGTGCGGCAGCCCGGGGCCGACGGCGCCCTCGTGGAGCGGATGCGCGCGCTGGCGAGCTACGCCGACCTCGACGCCTCCGCGACGGTGCTGCGCTCGTCGCCGGCTCCGGAGATGCCGCCGCCCGAGGAGTGCCTCTCCGCGAAGGACGCGCCACCGTCGTTCCTCGCCGCCGCGTCGCTGCTCGACCGTCTCGACCTGCGCATCGACCCCGCCACAGCTGGCTGGGCGATGGGCCGGCCGAGCCGACAGGGGGCGATGCGCGGATGGCTGCGCTTGCGCGACGGCCGTGAGCCCGACCCGGTGATGCTGCTCTTCGCGCTCGACGCCCTTCCTCCGGTCGCGTTCGACCTCGGCATCCTCGGCTGGGCGCCCACGCTCGAGTTCACCGGCCATGTGCGTGGGCGTCCCGCGCCCGGCTGGCTGCGCGTCGGGCTGACGACCAGCACGGTGACGAGCGGTCTCATGGAGGAGGACGCCGTGGTCTGGGACAGCGAGGGCCGGGTCGTGGCGCAGTCGCGGCAGCTGTGCGGGATCAGAGCGCCCCGGGAGCCCAACTAGCCGGGGTCACCGCGAAGTATCGGAGCGAAGCGGGAACTTCGTGGGGGGGCTTAGACTCCTGTCCCCGTGGCCCTCACCATCGGCATCGTCGGACTGCCCAACGTCGGCAAGTCCACCCTCTTCAACGCCCTGACCAAGAACAACGTGCTCGCCGCGAACTACCCGTTCGCGACGATCGAGCCCAACGTCGGCGTCGTGCCGCTTCCGGACTCCCGGCTGGGCGTGCTGACGACACTGTTCTCCAGCGACAAGACCGTGCCGGCGACGGTGTCCTTCGTCGACATCGCCGGCATCGTGCGCGGCGCGTCGGAGGGGGAGGGGCTCGGCAACAAGTTCCTCGCCACCATCCGCGAGGCCGACGCTATCTGCCAGGTCATCCGGGTGTTCGAGGACGACGACGTCGTGCACGTCGAGGGCAAGGTCTCGCCCTCCGGCGACATCGAGACGATCAACACCGAGCTGATCCTGGCCGACCTGCAGACGCTCGAGAAGGCGGTGCCGCGGCTGGAGAAGGAGGCGCGGGTCACCAAGGACCGCCGGGCGGCTCTGGAGAACGCTCTCGCCGCCCAGGCCGTGCTCGAGAAGGGCGACACCCTGTATGCCGCCGGCGCGGCCGCCGGGGTCGACCTCGCCGAGGCGCGGAGCCTGTCGCTCCTGACGACCAAGCCGTTCATCTATGTCTTCAACCTCTCCGAGGACCAGCTGGGCGACGAGGCGCTGAAGACCCGGCTGCGCGAGCTGGTGGCGCCGGCCGACAGCGTCTTCCTCGACGCCAAGCTGGAGATGGACCTCGCGGAGCTCGACGACGAGGAGGCGCTGGAGCTGCTCCGGAGCGTGGGCGCCGAGGAGTCGGGCCTGGACCAGCTGGCCCGGGTGGGGTTCCACACCCTCGACCTGCAGACCTACCTGACGGCCGGGCCCAAGGAGTCTCGGGCCTGGACCATCAAGCAGGGCGCCACCGCTCCCGAGGCGGCCGGGGTCATCCACACCGACTTCCAGCGCGGCTTCATCAAGGCCGAGGTCGTCTCGTTCGACGACCTCGTTGCGGCGGGCACGATGAGCGCGGCCAAGGCGGCCGGGCGGGTCCGCATCGAGGGCAAGGACTACGTCATGGCCGACGGCGACGTCGTGGAGTTCCGCTTCAACGTCTGA
>JBDSYO010000082.1:0-3795 GCA_039925625.1 Lapillicoccus sp.
GGCCAGCAGCCGGCACATCCAGCGCACGTCCTCGGTGGCCAGCAGGTGCAGGGTGCCCCGCATCGGCCACGACCGGGTGACGAGCCGGTCGGCGACGGCCGTCTCCACCTGCGCCCGCGTGGCTCCGGTGCGGACCCCCACGGACCAGAGTCCGCTCGCGAGGTCCTGGGCCTGCATGGCCAGGTGGTGGCCTACCGTCTTGGCGATCCGGTCGCCAGGAGGTGTGCCAGCCCCGTCCTCCACGGCAGGCAAGATCCGCATCGCCGCCATCCGTTGCGCGGCGATCCTCCGTCGGTCGGGGGTACGCATCCGGGGCGGTCGGTCAGCTCAGGCAGGATGGGCCGAGCAGCGCCTTGAGGTCGCCGAACAACGACGGAGACGCCGTGACGCGCAGGCGGTCCTCGACCTTCATGAGCACCGACCGTCCGGGCTGGGTCAGCTTGAGGTGGACCTCGGTGACTCCGGGGTGCTCGCCCAGGACGCGCCGGATCTCCTGCGCCACGACGTCCGTGGCGCGCTGGAGCGGCAGCGAGACGACGACGGGGCCACGGGGGCCCTCCTTGATGTCGGGCAGGGTCAGCTCCTGCGCGAACACCGACACCGAGTCGTCACGGCTGCTGACCCGGCCCCGCACGACGCAGACGACGTCGGTGCGCAGCAGCGGGGCGACGGTGGCGTAGGCGCTGGGGAAGAAGAGGCACTCGATGGCCCCCTCGAGGTCCTCCACGGTGGCGATCGCCCAGAGGTCGCCCTTCTTAGTCCGCTTGATCTGCAGGCCGGTGATGAGGCCCGCGACGGTGACCGGGGTGCCGTCGGGCTTCGGCTCGTCGCCCATGAGCGAGGCGATGGACGTGTCGGCCTGCTGGGAGAGCACGTGCTCGATGCCGAACAGCGGGTGGTCGGAGACGTAGAGGCCGAGCATCTCGCGCTCGAAGGTGAGCAGCGTCTGCTTGTCCCACTCCTGGCGCGGCACCGGAGGCAGGCCGTCGACGGCGGCGATCCCGGGCGTACCGGCGTCGTCGTCGGCGTCTCCGAAGCCCCCGAACGCGCCGAAGAGGCTGTCCTGGCCGATCGCCTCTTGGCGCTTGACGTCGACGAGGGCATCGACGTACTGGACGTGCACCTCGAGCATGCCCCGGCGGCTCTCGCCCAGGGAGTCGAAGGCCCCCGCCTTGATGAGCGACTCGATGGTGCGCTTGTTGCAGACCACCGCCGGGACCTTGCCGAGGAAGTCCTTGAAGGAGGAGTACGCGCCCTTCTCCTCGCGGGTGCGCACGACCTCGGCGACGACGTTGTGGCCGACGTTGCGGATGGCGGCCATCCCGAACCGGATGTCGGTGCCGACGGCGGCGAAGTTCGCGACCGACTGGTTGACGTCGGGGGGCAGCACCTTGATGCCCATCCGGCGGCACTCGTTGAGGTAGAGCGCCGACTTGTCCTTGTCGTCGCGCACGCTGGTGAGCAGGCCGGCCATGTACTCGGCGGGGTAGTTGCCCTTGAGGTAGGCGGTCCAGTAGGAGATCAGGGCGTAGGCCTTGGCGTGCGCCTTGTTGAAGCCGTAGTCGGCGAACGGCATCAGCGCGTCCCACAGCGTCTTGATCGCCCCGGCGCTGTAGCCCTGCTCCTGCATACCGGCCTCGAAGCCGGCGAACTCGGCGTCGAGGACCTCCTTCTTCTTCTTGCCCATCGCCTTGCGCAGCAGGTCGGCCCGACCGAGCGTGTAGCCGGCCACCTTCTGGGCGATCTGGATCACGTGCTCCTGGTAGACGATGAGGTTGTGCGTCGCCCCGAGGATCTCCTCGAGCGGCTCGGCCAGCTCGGGGTGGATGGGCGTGGCCGGCTGGCGGCCGGTCTTGCGCATCGCGTAGTTGGTGTGGCTGTTGATGCCCATCGGGCCCGGGCGGTAGAGCGCGATGGTCGCGGAGATGTCCTCGAACGTCGTCGGCTGCATCTGGCGCAGCAGGGTGCGGGTGCCGCCGCCGTCGAGCTGGAACACGCCGAGCGTGTCACCGCGCTGCAGGATCTTGTAGGCCTCGGGGTCGGTCATGTCCTTGGACAGGACCTCGAGGTCGACCTCCTCGCCCCGGTTGGCGCGGACGTTCTCGATCGCGTCGTCAAGGATGGTGAGGTTGCGCAGGCCAAGGAAGTCCATCTTGACCAGACCCAGGGTCTCGCAGCTGGGGTAGTCGAACTGGGTGATGATCTGCCCGTCCTGCTCACGGCGCATGATCGGGATGAGGTCGATGAGCGGCTCGCTGCTCATGATGACCCCCGCGGCGTGGACCCCCCACTGGCGCTTCAGCCCCTCCAGGCCCAGAGCGGTCTCGACGACCTCCTTGGTGGGCTGGTCCTCCTCGTGCAGGCTTCGGAAGTCGGCGCCCTCGTGGTAGCGCGGATGGGTGGGGTCGAAGACCCCCGACAGGGCCATGTCCTTGCCCATGATCGGCGGCGGCATCGCCTTGGTGAGCTTCTCCCCCATGGCGAAGGGATGGCCCATGACCCGGGCAGCGTCCTTGACCGCTTGCTTCGCCTTGATGGTGCCGTAGGTGACGATCTGGGCGACCCGCTCCTCGCCGTACTTCTGGGTGACGTAGCGGATCACCTCGCCGCGGCGGCGCTCGTCGAAGTCGACGTCGAAGTCGGGCATCGAGGGCCGCTCGGGGTTGAGGAACCGCTCGAAGACCAGTCCGTGCACGACGGGGTCGAGGTCGGTGATCCGCAGCGCATACGCGCACATCGACCCGGCGCCGGAACCACGTCCGGGGCCGACCCGGATGCCGTGGTCCTTGGCCCAGTTGATGAAGTCGGCGACGACGAGGAAGTAGCCGGCATACCCCTTGCCGAGGATGACGCCGGTCTCGTAGTGGGCCTGCTTCGTCGCATACTCGGGGACGCCGTCGGGGTAGCGGGCGCGCAGTCCGCGCTCGACCTCCTTGACGAACCAGGACTCCTCGTTCTCCCCCTCGGGGCAGGGGAAGCGGGGCATGTAGCGGCCCTCGCCCTCGACGAAGGTGACGTCGCACTGCTCCGCGATGCGGAGGGTGTTGTCGCAGGCCTCGGGCAGCTCGCGCCAGAGGTGGCGCATCTGCTGGGCGCTCTTGAGGTAGAACTCGTCGGCGTCGAACTTGAAGCGGCCCGGGTCCATGAGCGTCGAGCCGGACTGCACGCACAGCAGCGCCGCGTGGGCCTTCGCGTGCTCGGGCTGCGTGTAGTGCAGGTCGTTGGTGGCCACGAGCGGCAGCTGGAGGTCCTTGGCCAGGCACAACAGCTCCTTCTGGGTCTGCCGCTCGATGGGGATGCCGTGGTCCATGACCTCGGCGTAGAAGTTCTCCTTGCCGAAGATGTCCTGGAACTCCGCCGCCGCGGCCCGGGCCTGGTCGTACTGCCCGAGGCGCAGCCGGGTCTGGATCTCGCCGCCGACGCAGCCGGTGGTCGCCACGAGGCCGCCGGAGTACTGGTTCAGCAGCTCACGGTCGATGCGCGGCTTGAAGTAGTGGCCCTCCAGGGACGCCAGGGAGCTCATCCGGAACAGGTTGTGCATGCCGCCGGTGGTGCGGGCCAGCAGCGTCATGTGGGTGTAGGCCCCGCCGCCGCCGACATCGTCGCGGGACGTGCTGTCGTCGCCCCAGCGGGTGCGGGTGCGGTCGCGCCGGGACGTGCCGGGGGTCAGGTAGGCCTCGACGCCGATGATGGGCTTGATGCCGTACTTGCGGGCCTTGGACCAGAACTCGTAAGCCCCGAAGACGTAGCCGTGGTCGGTAGTGGCGATCGCCGGCATACCCATGGCCGCGGCCG